>NZ_JYMU01000076.1:0-32574 GCF_000938235.1 Bradyrhizobium sp. LTSPM299 | reverse complement strand
GGCCGGTATTGTTCAGCGGTTTGCCTTTGCGCCTTGGACCGGTTCCGGGTCGCCACATCAAAGTGTTTGGCAAAATGCTGACCGCGTAAGATACGCCCAACTCCGTCATGCCCGCGCGCAGACGCGAGTCGTTGCCATAGGCTGTATCCATCAATGCGACGCCACGTGGCAGGCCGGCTTCACATGCCCGACGTATCTGCTCCAGCGCGATCTCCGGTTTGGTTTTGAACTTGACGTCCTTCGGCACACCCGCCTTCTTCCGCCGTGCGCGGTCCTTGGTCCAATCCTGCGGCAAGTACAGCCGATAGGCCACTGGCAGGCTGCTGGAGTGGTTGGCAATCGATAACGACACCGTTACCTGGCAATTGGCCTGCTTGCCGAGCTGGCCGCAATATTGGTGGTGCACGCCGACCGAATGCTTGCCTTGCTTGGGGAACGCCGTGTCGTCGATGATCCACGCTTCGATCGGCCCATCCTTCTCGATCGCCGGCAACACCATCTCGCGCACCTTGGCCAGCACCTTCTCGTCCGACCAGGTCGCGACACCGACAAAGTGCAGCAGCGACTGATGCTGGGCCGCCGTCCGCGCTGGAGCCGTCTTCGCCGCCATCGGCTCGACGCTCTTGCGCTCACCGGGCAGTATCAAACCGGTGCAATAATCGCGCAGCGGCCCAGCTCGGTCCGCGTGACCAATGACGCTCGAAAGCCCCTCAACATACGCCGCAAAGCGTGCTTCGCTGCCCTTGAGATTCATCTGGCCCTCCATCTGCCAAAATCTGAATCTCTTCAATTATTTGATTCTCAGACCCGACGCCTGCGGCCTTCTGACTCAGTAGTACTAACCCACCCTACATGACTGCCGAGGAGTGTGACGTGCAATGACCCTGGTGCAATGGACGAAGGGCTACTCGCAAGCTGAGCTCGACAGCGCCCAGCATCGCTTTGGCCTGGTGTTTCCGCCCGATCTAAGGACCCTCTTGAGGGAGAAGCGCCCCGTCGAGGGGCACGACTGGACCGACGAGGCTGCGATGCGGCGAGCCATCGACCGGCCCGTTGATGGACTTCTCGATTCCGTCGAGAGAGGCGCATTGTGGTGGCCGGAATGGGGACAGCGCCCCGTTACCAAGCCTGCGCGCGAGCAAATCCTGCGGGACGTGGTCGCTCGCGCCACAGACTGATTCCGTTGCTCGGTCATCGATACCTGCCCGAACAGCCGCATGAGTCCGGCAACCCGGTATTCTTGATCTTCTACACCGATGCGATCTACTACGGCGCCAACTTGAACGACTACTTCGAGAGGGAATTCAACTGGGCGTGCGGCTAGTCCTGGCCGGGCCGGCCGAGGCCAAAGGAGATCAAGTATATTCCCTTCTGGTCCGACCTGGTGGAGCGCTTCGCGGAGAACAACAATCGGCCCACGTGAACACCCCGCGCGTACAGGATGGTCGCAGTTGTCGTCCCCGCGCGCGACTGGCGACGGCCTCTGTTGCGGGATTGTTGCTGGATCGATCCTTTTCGACGCGAGGCACGGCGCACCCGATAAATCGCGGCGGCCGTATGGCGGCGGCCTGTGACATTTAGGCTTTTGCATCGCGGCGCCGACCGATAGAAGCTGGTCCGCAACGACGTCGATCGCTGGTAGCATGAATCTCTCTGCCCCCTTTATCCGGCGTCCGGTCGCCACCACGCTGCTGTCGCTTGGGCTCGTGGTGGCGGGGGCGATCGCATTTTTCAAGCTGCCGGTCTCGCCGCTGCCCGATGTCGATATTCCGACCATCCAGGTGCAGGCGACGTTACCCGGTGCCAGCCCTGCCGACGTGGCCACCACGGTCGCAAGCCCGCTCGAGCGGCACCTCGGCCAGATCGCCAGCGTCACCGAAATGACCTCGGTGAGCTCGCTCGGCTCGGCCCGCGTCATCCTGCAGTTCGATATCGGTCGCGACATCAACGGCGCCGCGCGCGACGTCCAGGCCGCCATCAATGCGGCGCGCGCCGACCTGCCGACCAACCTGCGCAGCAATCCGACCTACCGCAAGTTCAATCCGGCCTCGGCGCCGATCCTGATCTACACCTTGACGTCGGATACCCTGGTGCCCGCCCAGCTTTACGACGCGGCCTCGACCGTGCTCGCCCAGAAGCTATCGCAGGTCGAGGGCGTCGGTGAAGTCTCGGTCGGCGGCGGATCGCTGCCCGCCGTGCGTGTCGAGCTGATCCCTCCGGCGCTTTTCAAATACGGCATCGGCCTGGAGGATGTCCGCGCCGCGCTCGCCGGCGCCAATGCCCACAGCCCGAAGGGCGGCATCGACGTCGGAAGCCAGCGCTACCAGCTTTATGCCAACGACCAGGCGACGAAGGCGGACGACTACAAGCCGCTGGTCGTCGCCTACCGCAACGGCGCGGCGGTGCGCCTCACCGATGTCGGCGACGTCATCGATTCCGTGGAAAACGTCCGCACGATCGGCCTGTCCAACGGCAAGCCCGCCGTCGTGATGATCGTGTACCGGCAAGCGGGCGCCAACATCATCCAGATGGTCGACCGCGTGAAGGCGCTGATGCCGCAGCTGCAGGCCTCGGTGTCGCCCGCCATCGACGTCACGCTCGCGGTCGACCGCTCGAAGACGATCCGCGCGTCGCTGCGCGACGTCGAGATCACGCTCCTGATCGCGGTTGCGCTCGTGATCCTGGTGGTGTTCGCGTTCCTGCGCAACGCGCGGGCGACGCTGGTGCCGGTCGTGGCGGTGGCGGTGTCGCTGATCGCGACATTCGCCGTGATGTATCTCATTGGCTACAGCCTCGACATCTTCTCCCTGATGGCGCTGACGGTGGCGACCGGATTCGTGGTCGACGACGCCATCGTCGTGCTGGAAAACATCACCCGCCACATGGACGCCGGCATGGCGCGCATGGAGGCCACGCTGCTCGGCGCCTGCGAGGTCGGGTTTACCGTGCTGTCGATGAGCGTGTCGCTGATCGCAGTGTTCGTTCCGATCCTGCTGATGGGCGGCCTGGTCGGCCGCCTGTTCCGCGAATTCGCCATGACGATCACGATCGCGATCGTGATCTCGCTGGTGGTCTCGTTGACGACGACGCCGATGATGTGCGCAGTACTGCTGCGCGACGAGCGCGGCCGGCCGCATGGGCGGATCTACCGGATCAGCGAGCGCATCTTCGAGCTGATGCTGAGCGGCTATCAGCGGACGCTTGCGATCGCGCTGCGCCATCCGTTGCTGGTGATGCTGATCCTGGCCTCGACGCTATACCTGAACTTCCATCTCTATGCGATCGTGCCGAAGGGCTTCGTCCCGCAGCAGGATACCGGACTGTTGATCGGCTCGATCCAGGCCGATCAACACACCTCGTTTCAGTTGATGCGCGAGAAGCTCACCCGGTACATCGACATCGTCAAAAGCGATCCGGCGGTCGACACCGCCGTCGGCTTCACCGGCGGCGGCGGTGCGGGTCCGGGCGGCGCGACCAACACCGGCACGGTGTTCGCATCGCTGAAGCCGATCGGCGAGCGCAAACTGCGCGCCGATCAGGTGATCGAACGATTGCGCGAGCCACTGGCGACGGTGGCGGGCGCCACCCTGTTCCTGCAATCGATCGGCGACCTCGGCGCCGGCGGGCGTTCCGGCAATGCGGCGTATCAATACACGCTGCAGGGCTCGACATTCGAGGAGCTCAACGAATGGACGCCGAAGCTCGTGGCGGCGCTGCAGAAGGAGCCGACGCTTGCCGACGTCAACAGCGACCAACAAAACAAGGCGCTGCAATCCAACCTGGTCATCGATCGCGATACCGCAGCGAGGCTCGGGATCTCGGTCAGCCAGCTCGACAACACGCTCTACGATGCCTTCGGGCAGCGACAGGTCTCGACGATCTTCGTCGCGCGCAACCAGTATCATGTGATCATGGAGGTGGCGCCGCCCTACTCGCGGAATCCGCAGACCTTGAAGGAGATCTATATCTCGACCACGGGCGGATCGGCGAGCGGCTCGCAGACCACCAATGCGGTGGCCGGAACAGTCGCCTCGTCCTCGCAGAAGAGCTCGATCAGTTCGGTCGCGGCCAATGCGGTACGCAATCAGGCGACCAATTCGATCGGCGCCACCGGCAAGGGGGTCGCCTCGACCGGCACCGCCGTCAGCACCAGCCAGGAGACGATGATTCCGCTGTCCAGCGTGGCGCGATTCGAGGAGGGCGTGACGCCGCTCGCCGTCAACCACCAGGACCTGCTGGTCGCCAGCACCGTGTCCTTCAATACCCCGCCGGGCGTCTCGCTGAGCACGGCGACGACGACGATCGAGACGACGATGCGCCAGATCGGTATGCCGACGGGCATTCATGGCGCATTTTCGGGGGCGGCCAAGATCTTCCAGCAATCGCTGGCGAGCGAGCCGTTCCTGATCCTCGCGGCGCTGGCGACGATCTACATCTCGCTCGGCATGCTCTACGAGAGTTACGTTCACCCGCTTACGATCCTGTCCACGCTGCCCTCGGCCGGCGTCGGTGCGGTGGCGGCGCTGCTGCTGTTCCATACCGAGTTCGACATCATCGGCGCGATCGGGGTGGTTCTGCTGATCGGCATCGTTAAGAAGAACGCCATCATGATGATCGACTTTGCGGTCGATGCCGAGCGTCAGCGCGGGCTGTCGTCGCGCGAGGCGATCTTTGAGGCCTGCGTGATGCGCTTCCGGCCGATCATGATGACGACGCTGGCAGCGCTGTTCGGCGCGGTGCCGCTGATGATCGGCATGGGCGAGGGCAGCGAGCTGCGCCAGCCGCTCGGCATTGCGATCTTCGGCGGGTTGATCCTGAGCCAGATCCTGACGCTCTATACCACCCCGGTGGTCTATCTCTATCTCGACCGCGCCAGACATTGGCGCCAGCGACGACGGGCCGCGCGCAGCGCGGGATGACGACAGATCAATGTCCCTATTCGGAGGGACAGACGGCACCGGCGAAATCAATTATGCGAAACCGGACAGACCGGCTAGTTTGGACCGGACAACAAAAAAGACCTTCCCGGGAGGATGTGCAATGAAGCTGGCTGTTGCCGGACTTTGGATCGCCGCGAGCACTGTGCTGCTGGCTTCGCCTGCGAATGCCGACATCAAGGTCGGAATCGTGGTGTCCGCGTCCGGACCGGGCTCGGCGCTCGGCGGGCCCCAGATGCGCGCGATCTCGGCGCTGCCGAAGGAGGTCGGCGGCGAAAAGATCGTTTACGTCACGCTCGACGACGAATCCGATCCCACCAAGGGCACCCAGAACGCCCGGCGTCTGGTGATCCAGGACGGCGTCGACATCCTGATCGGCTCCTCGCTGACCCCTGTGACCATGCCGATGCTCGACGTCGCGCTGGAATCCAAAACGCCGATCATCTCGCTGGCGGCGGCGACCGCGATCGTACAGCCGATCGATGACCGCCGCAGATGGGCCTTCAAGGTGGTGCCCAACGACGATTTGATGGCGGCGGCGATCCTCAAATACATCGCGAAATCCGGCATCAAGACCCTCGGCTATATCGGCGTGTCGGATGGCTATGGCGAAGGCTATTACAAGGAAATCTCCCGGCTCGCGCCGACGCTCGGGCTCACGGTGACGACGCATGAGGTTTATGCGCGCGCCGACACCAGCGCCACCGGCCAGGCCCTCAAGGTGCTGGGGACCAACCCGGACGCGGTGTTCATCGCCTCCGCCGGCACGCCGGCCGTGTTGCCGCAGGAGGCGCTGCGCGAACGCGGCTTTGCCGGCAAGATCTTCCAGACCCACGGGGTCGCAACGGAAGAGTTCATCAAGCTCGGCGGCGCCAACGTCGAGGGCGCCGTGTTCACCGGGGAAGCCTTCACCATCGCCGACGATCTGCCGCCGAACGATCCGTTCCGGCAGGCACGTGACGCGTTCGTCTCGGACTACGAGAAGGTCAACGGGCAGAAGCCGAACATCTTCGCCGCCCATCTCTGGGACGCGATCTCGCTGTTCAAGCGGGCGGCGGCGAGCGCGTTGAAGACCGCCAAGCCCGGCACGCCGGAGTTTCGCGCAGCACTTCGCGACGAGCTGGAGCGCGGCAAGGACATCTATCTGAACAACGGCCTCTCGACCATGAGCCCGACCGACCACAATGGCTACGACGAGCGTTCCGCCTTTCTCATCAAGGTCGAGGGCGGAAAGTTCAGGCTGGTGAAATAGCGCGCCGCTCGGCGGACTGCTCACGCAAGCGGTACAGCGCCAGTCGGCGGCCGACGGCGTACGCGCCTCTCATACCGATATGACTTGCCGATGTACTTGCGCGGCGAATTTCGGATCGCTACGGCTGCTCTTCGTCCTGTATGCGCCCGCCGGAAATCGAGAGTAAGTTTCTTGCAGTCCCGCCCCGTCGACCCCAATTTAGGCGGCACGTCCGCGCCCTTGAGCAAATTCGGACACGAGAGGCACGGCGCGGCAGGCTTGCAACAGCTGCGCGAGGCCACCACCGGTATCTGCAACGTGATTCCGTTGACCGCGGAGGATGATTTCTACCTGTCCTCGACGATGCTCATGAGCGGCGACGCCCTGCTGGTCGACAGCTCCACATCCGCGCTGGAATATCACCGGACGCCCGCCCGCGGCAATCTCGATCACTATCACATCGCGCTTTGTCTTGCGGGCGAAATGGGCTTCTCGTCGGGACGGCGCGACGTTACATTGCGGCCGGGCGATGTCTGCCTGCTCGACATGGCGCAGCCGAACCGCACGGTATTGACGGCGGAGCGCGGCCGCAGCCGGACGATGGTGCTCTTGCAACGAGGTCTCCTCGCGCCGAAGCTGGCACATCCGGACTCGGCGACGGCCGTCTTCCTGCCGGCCAGCCACCACCACGCGCGCCTGCTGGCAAGCTAGTTCTCTGCGTTTTGGGAGCAAGTGGCGCCGAGCGCCGAGGCCCTCGCCGCGACGATCGAGGCAATGGCCGACATCATCGCCGGGGTTGCCGGCCGCGCGGCGGATACGGAGGGCGACGTCGAGCGCGCCGAGCACCATCTGTATCGCGCGATGATCAAGCGCTATATCGCGGCCAATCTCGAGACGCCGTCCCTGTGGCCGACGATCTCTGCCGTCGTTTTGAACTTTCGCGGGCCAGCCTGTACCGGTTGTTCGAAGCAGATGGCGGCCTGGCACGCTACATCCAGGAGCAGCGGCTCGATCGCGCCCTGAGGCTGCTTGTGTCGCCGAGCTCGCGAGGCAACCGCCTGATCGACCTTGCCCTCGACCTTCAGTTCAGCAGCGATTCCAGCTTCGTCCGCGCATTCCGCCGGCATTTCGGCATAACCCCGGGCGAGGTCAGGGAGTTGTCGGAAACCTGGCTGCGCGAAACGGGGGCGGTGCCGGGACCTGACGATCTGCTTCAACTCATCGCCCGACGTTGAGAGCTGGCGCTCAGCGGGCCAGCCTAACCCTTTGCCCGGCTCGCCACCCCGCCGAACAATTGCGCCTGTTCGGCGCGCCCGGCCTCGACAATGCGGTTGGTGGCGGTTTCGATCTGCTCGCGCAGGCGTTTGAGGAATTCGTCGCGCGGCAATCCCGGCGGCAACGGATCGAGGAATTCGACGACCAGCGTCCCGGGATAGCGCATGAAGGTGCGGCGCGGCCAGAACAGCCCGGAATTGAGCGCGACCGGCAGGCACGGCACGCCGCTCTCGACATAGATCTGGCCGACGCCAGCCTTGTAGTTCGGCGGTGCGCCGGGCGCGGTGCGCGTGCCTTCCGGAAAGATGATGAGCTGACGGCCGCGCTTCACCTCGCCCGCCGCGCGCTTCAGCGTCTTCAGCAGCGAGCGCGGACCGCCGTCGCGCTCGACCGAGATCATGCCGGCTTTCTTCAGGCACCAGCCGAACACCGGGATCATCATCAGCTCGCGCTTCAGGATGAACAGCGGGCGATCGAAAAAACGCACCAGCGCGAAGGTCTCCCAGAACGACTGGTGTTTCGAGGCAATAATCAGCGCGCCCTGCGGGATCTTCTCCATGCCGCGGAACTCGATCCTGATGTTGCAGATCACGCGCATCAGGAACAGGCTGACATGCGCCCACACCGCCTCCAGCCCCATCACTCCCCATCGCGGCAGCAGCAGCGTCGGGATCGCGACGACCATCAGCAGCACCAGCACGATGTAGAACAGCACGTTGAAGACGAGCGAGCGCAGGAAGATCAAAGCCATCTCAAAGACTATCCTCTACGAGGTCACCGTCATTCCGGGGCGCGAAGCGAACCCGGAATCTCGAGATTCCGGGTCTGGTGCTCGCGCACTATCCCGGAATGACGGTGCCTGATACATCAATTGGCCAGCGCCGTGGTCGGACGGCGCGGCACGGCCGCCGGCTCGCCGAGATCGGAGGTGAGATCGAGGCCGACATCGGCCAGCCGAACCCGTACCTCCGCCGCGACATATTTGGCGTATTCCGATAGCAGCAGACGGAACGTCGCGCCACTCGTCCACCAGGGTTCGTCACGCCATTTGTCGCCGACCACGGCGAACGGAATCAGCGTCACGTCGGGCATCGCATGCGACAGTTCCACGATCGCCCGCGGCATGTGGTAGTTAGAGGTCACCACGATCAGCGATTTGAAGCCGCGCTCGCGCACCCAGCGGCGGGTCTCCGCGGCATTGCTGCGGGTGTTGACCGCCGAGCGGTCGAGATCGACGCAGCAATGCATCAGCTTCTGGCTGTCCGGCAGCGAGCGCGAGATGTCGCTGGCCTCGTTGGTCGGATGCACACCCGAGATCAACAGCCGCTTGCCGTAGCCCGCGGCCAGCAATTCCATCGCATCCGACACCCGCGAGGAGCCGCCGGTCAGCACCACAATCCCGTCGGCCTGATGCGGCGGATCGGTCTCGACGCCGCGCAGTTGCGAGAGAAAGCCGACGAAGCCCATGGCCGCGACGACGAAGGCCAGCGCCAGCGACGTGACCACGGTCGCGCGCAGCCAGCCCCGCGGGCGCGCGGCTCGGCCGTTCGGCGACGTATCGTCGGTCTGCGAACTCATGTGATGCAGCGGTCCTTCCCCGGTGCCAATTTTAGAGCATGATCCGGAAAAGTGGAAACCGGTTTTGTTGCCGTCACTCGATGTCATCAAGAGTCGCAAACAGGGTGCGCCGCGACGCCCATGCGGTGATGATGGCGATCAGCGCCGCCTGCGCGGCCAGCGCTAGATAGCCCAACGGACGCAGCGAGAACGTGCCGAGCAGCGCCGCAAACTGGTCGCCCACCGGCGTGCCGGAGAACCAGTTGGCGATCGATTCGGAGAAGCCGAACGCCAGCATCGCCGCGCCGCCGCCGATCAGCCCGCCCTCGAAACCGAGCCTGAGGAAATGCCGCAGGAAGCGGTTGGCGATATAGGTGTCGCCGGCGCCGACGAAATGCAGGACCTCGACGATCGGGCGGTTGGCCGCCATCGCGCCGCGCGTGGCGAACGAGACCGAGATGATGGTGGCGATGATCACGAGAATCAGGATGCCGATGCCGGCGAACACGGTAGCGCCGGTCATCGAGCGCATGCGCTCGATCCAGGCGCGGTGATCGTCGACGCTTGCCGACGGCGCCGCCTGCGTCACCCGGGCGCGCAGCGCGGCGAGATCGAGCGTCGTGCCGGGCTGCACCCGCGCCACGATGACGCGCGGCACCGGCAATTCGTCGATCGAGAGCCCGCTGCCGAGCCACGGCTCGAGCAGCTTGGCCGACTCCTCCTTGCTGAACGGTCGGACCTCGAGGATTCCAGGCTGCGCGCGCATCGCATCCACGGCTGCCTGAGCGTCGCGATCGAGGTCGCGGCCAGCCGAAGGCCGCACCTGGATGGTGATCTCGCTCGAGACCTCCGATTGCCATTCGGCCGCCGACGCGCTGACCAAGAGCACGGCGCCGGTCGTGATCGAGGCAAGGAAGGTCATGATCGCGACCACCGCGACCAGCGCGCGGCCGGAGATCGAGGCGCGCGGCACAATCGGCGACATGTTGCGCGCCGTGGCCGGGACCTGCGGGCGTTCGCGCCCGAGATCAACCAGCGAGACCTGCTCGTCGCCGTTCCTACTCATAGATGTGCAGCCGTCCCTGATGCAGCACCAGCCGCCGCGCCTCGTATTGATCCATCAGCGTGATATCGTGGGTCGCGATGATGACGGCGGTGCCGGACTTGTTGAGCTCGATGAACAGACGCAGCAGGCGGCGCCCGAGCGTCGGGTCGACGCTGCCGGTCGGCTCGTCCGCCAGCAGCAATTGCGGCCGCGAGATCACCGCGCGCGCAATCGCCGCGCGCTGCTTCTCGCCACCCGACAGGATCGGCGGCAGCGCGTCCATGCGTTCGCCGAGGCCGACCCATTTCAAAAGGTCGATCACCTCGCGGCGATAGCTGGACTCCTCGCGGCCCATCACGCGGAATGGCAACGCGACATTCTCGTAGGTCGTCATGTGGTCGAGCAGGCGGAAGTCCTGCAGCACGATGCCGATCCGCTTGCGCAAATCGGCAATCTGATCCTTGCCGAGCAGCGAAACGTCGTGGCCGAACAAATTGACCAGCCCGCGGGTTGGCCGCATCGACAGGAACAACAGCCGTAGCAGCGAGGTCTTGCCGGCGCCGGACGGCCCGGTGAGGAACTGGAACGAATGCGCCGGGATCATGAAGGAGAGGTCGCGCAAAATCTCCGGGCCGAGCCCGTAGCGCAAACCGACATTTTCGAACCGAACCAAGCGCTAGCTCCGTGCGAGAGGGGCGATCGCCCAAAACCCTGCACAATGGGCCCTGAGACCAGCGAACCGGCCGCAAACTGCACAAAAGGGTTGTGCTTCGGTTATGGTTTCCGATTCGTTAACGGTCGCTCTGTAGCATCCGGGCAGAGACACGGTGGAGATAGGGCTCCATGCACATCGTTTGCCCGCATTGTACAACATCCTACGCCATCAATCTGGCCACCCTGGGCGACGCCGGACGAACCGTGCGCTGTTCCCGCTGCAAGGAGGTCTGGCTGGCGCGGCCGGAGGATGCGGTCGACGCCGCGATGCCGGCGATGGCCGGCGCGAGCCAGTCCGCCGGCTCCGACGCCGCCGCCGAATGGGAGGCGATGGCCCGGGAGGACGACGGCGGGGAGGCCCCCGTGGTCGACAGCCCCTCGATTTCGGCCGACTGGCCGGAGGGCCAAGATGCTGCCGGCGCCGACTGGCCGGCGGTGGCCAAGGAGGATGCCGAGGCCCATCTCGACGCCAGTGCCGCCCATGATTCGGCCGGGGCCAAACGCCGCTTCCGGCTGCCGAGCCTGTTCCGTCCGAACCTGTTCCGGCTGCCGTCGCTGCCCCGAATTCCCTTCATGCCGGTGATCGGCACCCTGCCGACCACCTGCGCGGCAATGGCCGCGCTGATCGTTGCGCTGTTCGTCTGGCGCAACGATGTGGTGCGGCTGCTGCCGCAGACGGCGCTGTTCTACAAGATGGTCGGGATCGAGGTGAACCTGCGCGGGCTTGCATTCAAGGACCTCAAGATCACCAACGAGACCGTCGACGGCAAGCCGGTGCTTGTCATCGAGGGCATGATCGTCGGCCAGACCCGCAAGGCGGTCGAGCTGCCGCGGCTGCGCTTCGCAGTCCGCGACGCACAAGGCGCCGAAATCTACGCCTGGAACGCGGTGCTGGAGCAGGCGGCGCTCAATCCCGGCGAACAGGCCTTCTTCAAGTCGCGGCTCGCCTCGCCGCCGCCCGAAGGCCGCGATATCGACGTACGTTTCTTCAACAAGCACGATCTCACCGGCGGCCGCGCCTAAGGCGCGGCGCCGCTGGTCCGGGTACCAACCGTCATGCCGCGTGTCCTGATTGCCGACGACGAAGACTCGATGCGCACGCTGGTGGCACGCGCCATCGCGATGGACGGCCACGAGATCGTCACCGCGCAGGACGGCGCCGAAGCGCTGGAGCTGCTGACGCGCGACGAGGGCGCGTTCGACCTGCTGCTCACCGATATCCAGATGCCGGTGATGGACGGCATCGCGCTGGCGCTCACTGCTGCGCGCGACTTCCCCGACTTGAAGATCCTGCTGATGACCGGCTTCGCCGATCAGCGCGAGCGCGCCTCAGGCCTCAATGCGATCGTGCATGACGTGGTGACAAAGCCGTTCTCGGTGGCCGACATCCGCACCGCCGTTGCGGACGCGCTGGCGGCGAGGAAGATGTAGCGCCCAAGCGGCCTGACACACACAAGGTGTCATACCCCGCGCATGCGGGGTATCCAGTACGCCGAGGCTTCTCGATTCAATCGCTGGCGTCTCTGGAATACTGGGCGGATTCAGCCGGGCGATGACAGCCTGAGTGGGCGGCTGACCTCAATAATCCTTCAGCAGCCGCTCGATGTAGTCGAGTTCGATCTGCGGGCGCGACGGGTCGGCGAGGCGGCGGCGCAGTTCCTCGAGAATGCGGCGCACGCGCTGCACGTCGATCTCGCCGGGAATCTTCACCGTGTAATCGTCGCCGAATTCGCGGCCGTGCAAGGGACGGCCGAGCGGATCGGTCTGGCTGCCGCCGCTCTGCTGGCGGCCGGCGCGGTTGCCGGGGCCATCGCCGGGCTGGTCGCCATCGCCCGGCTGCATGGCATCGGCGAGGCTCTGGGCGCCCTTGCGCAGCGCGTCCAGCGCTCTCCCTTGCGAATCCACCGCGCCGTCGGCATTGCCCTCGCCGAGCCGTCCGCCGGCGTCGCCCATCGCGGAATCGGCCTGATCGAGGCCGTCTTCGTCGCCGCTCTGGTCGCCTTGCTCGGCCCCCTGCTGGCCTTGTTGGCCCTGATCGCCCTTCTGGCCTTTCTGGCCGCGCTGATCCGGTCCCATGCCGCGCTTGGCGAGTTCGTCCTGCAGCTTCTTGAGCCGGTCGCGCAGGCCCTGCTGGTCCTGCTGCAGGTCGGACATCGACTGGTCGCCCTGCTTGCCACGCATGCGGTCGCGCCGCGAATCCTGGCCCTGCTTGTAGGTCTTGTCGCGCAACTGCTGCTGCTTGCGAATCATGTCGCCGAGCTCGTTGAGCGCTTGTTCCATGTCCTGGTCGCCCTGCTGGGGCTGCGCCATCTGCAGGTTCTCGAGCATCTGCTGCATCTGCTCGAGCAGCTGCTTGGCAGCCTCCTTGTCGCCGGATTTGGACAGACGCTCCATGCGATCGAGCATGTTCTTCAAGTCGTTCTGACTCAACATCTTGGTGTTGGGATCGAGCGGCCGAGCCAGCTGCTGCGGGTTGTTGCGGAATTGCTCGGCGAGCTGGCGCAGGAAATTGTCCAGCGCGGCGCGCAGATTGTCGGTGAGCTTCTTGATCTCCTCGTTGGTCGCGCCCTGCTCCAGCGCCTGCTTGAGCGCGTCCTGCGCCGCACGCAGCGCCTTGTCGACGTCGGTGATGTTGCCGTCCTCGATGGTGACGGCGAGCGCCCACATGCTCGCGACCACCTCGCGCAGCTGGTCGTCGGTGCGCGCCGCCTCGAGCTGCCGGGCCACGCTGTAGAGGCCGAGATAGTGGCCGGTCTCCGGCGTGAACAATTCGGGCGCGATCATCAGCGCGTCGAGCGCGGTGAAGACCTGCGAATTCTGGTTGGCGTCGAGCGCGAGAATCCGGCGCTGCTCGATCAGCGCGCGCGCCAGGGGCTTGGTGAAGAGGCGCTCGGGCAGCCGCATGTTGAACGGCTCGCTCCTGCCCTCATTGCCGGCCTCATCCTTTGCCATCAGCGTCAGCGTCACGTCGGCGCCGGCGTAAGGGTCTTCGCTGAGGTCCTTCACCATCTGGCCGACACCGTTGCGGGTGCGGGCGTTCGGCAGCACCAGCGGGAACTGGGGCGGATCGAACAGCGGACGCGTCTCGGCGGTCTTGGTGGCTTCCTTGGCGGCGTCGCGGCTCGGATCCTTCTGAGCTTCCCCCGGGCGGAGCGCGACCTGCGCGCGGGCTTCGGTGACGCCGTAATCGTCCTCGAGCTTGTAGGACAGCTGCATCGCGCCGCGCGCCTGCCGCTCCGGATCCTTGGCGAGCGCGATGGTCGGCGGGCGGTCGGGGCTCGCGGTGAACTTCCACAGTGGCTGGCCGGCCGGGGCGCGGACATGCGCGGTGCCGTCGCCGGCAATCTTGAAATGCCGCTCGTTAGTGCCCTTGGGCGCCTCCTCGCTCGGCGCAATTTCGGTCACGCTGCCACCGACGACGACGTCGATGGTGCCGCCGCTGGAGCGCACCAGAAGCGTGGAGCTGGCCGGAACCGCGAGCGGGCCATTGTCGGCCGCCGTGGCATCCTTGTTGGCGTTCGACAGGATAATCGGCGGCTTGCCGGTGTAGTTCGGCGGCGTCACCCAGGCGTCGACCCGGATGTTGGCCGGCGCCATGATGCCGTTCCAGTCGAAGGCAGAGGCGATCCGCAGGCCCCGCTCGTCGCCGGCCGCGACATAAGTTGCCACCAGCATCACGATGACAAGCGCGCGCAGCGCCCACGGATCGTGGATCGAGAGCTTCGGCTGCGGCAGGCCGGCGCGGATCCGCTTGATCGAGGCCAGCGTGCGCTCGCGCTGCGCCTGCCACAGCGCGCGGGCGAACGGATCCTGCGTCGTCAGCGTGTCGGAGAGCGTGGTCGCCGGACGATGGCGAATGCCGGCGCCGCGGTCGAGCCGGCTCAGGCCCTCCTCACGGGTCGGCCAGCGGAAACGGAACAGCGGCGATAGCGCCGCCAGCGCGGCGAGCGCAAACAGGGCGGTGCCGGCCAGTCGTACGACAAACGGCAGCACCTGCCACAACCCGGCCCAAGATGCGACCAGGAACAGACCGGCGACCGTCAGGAATCGCGCCAGATGCGGCCACGCCCGTTCCCATGCGATCGATAACTTTGCCCGCTGCAGAGCCTGCGTCAGCTTCAGCCGCGCGATCGCATCGCTATCGGTCACGCCACGTGACGGGTTCTCTGATGGGTCGAGATTGGCGCCGCTCAATCAAATCTCCAAGTCGCCGGCAGGTCAGCCTAGCACAACGGCGGCATCGAGGCACCCGTTTCGGCGCGTAACCCACACCGGGAAATACGCATAACACGAAGGCGTGACTGCGGCGGTCCGACCCCGTAACGTCCCGGATGAACCAACCATCGCCTTAACCTATGAGGAAACGTCATGGACCAGAAGACGCACGACAAGGGGCTCGAGATCCGCAAGGCGGTGCTCGGCGAGGCCTATGTCAACAACGCGCTGAAGAACTCCGACAGCTTCAACAAGCCGTTCCAGGAGCTCGTCACCGAATATTGCTGGGGCGCGGTGTGGGGCCGCGAGGAACTGCCGCACAAGACCCGCAGCATGCTCAACCTCGCCATGATCTCGATCCTGAACCGGCCGCACGAATTGAAGGCGCACATCAAGGGCGCGCTGACCAACGGCGTCAGCCGCGACGAGATCCGCGAGATCTTCATGCAGGTGTCGATCTATGCCGGCATCCCCGCCGGCGTCGACAGCTTTCGAATCGCGCGCGAAGTGTTCGCCGAACTCGATAACAAGGCCTAACAACAGCCGTTTGCGCCGTCATTGCGAGCGAAGCGAAGCAATCCATAGCGCCACAAGCTGAGGCATGGATTGCTTCGTCGCTTCGCTCCTCGCAATGACGCAAGGGAAAGAAGAACACCATGGACATCGGATTCATCGGCCTCGGGAAAATGGGCCTCCCGATGGCGCGCCGGCTGATCGAGGCCGGCCACAAACTCACCGTGTTCGACACCCAGAAGAACGCCGTCGACAAGCTCGTCGCGCTCGGCGCCGAGGCGGCATCGTCACCAAAGGACACCGCCGACCGCGTCGAGACCGTGATGGCGAGCCTGCCCTCGCTGCAGGCCTCGCTCGAGGTCGCGACCGGCACAGGCGGCGTGATCAAAGGGACGCGCGTCAAGCGCTTCATCGATCTCTCCACCGTCGGCTCGCAGATGGCGGTGAAGATTCATGATCTCCTGGCAAAGCAGAACATCGTGCAGATCGACAGCCCGGTCTCCGGCGGTGTCGGCGGCGCCGAGAAGGGCACGCTGGCCGTGATGGTGTCGGGGCCGAAAGCCGATTTCGAGCTGGTGAAGCCCGCGCTCGACGTCATCGGCAAGGTGTTCTTCATCGGCACCAAGCCGGGCTCCGGCCAGACCATGAAGCTTGCCAACAACTTCCTCTCGGCGACCGCGATGGTCGCGACATCGGAAGCGGTGGTGATGGGCGTGAAATCGGGCCTCGATCCGGCTGTCATGATCGATGTCATCAATGCGGGCTCGGGGCTGAACACCGCGAGCCGCGACAAGTTCCCGCGTGCCGTGCTGCCGCGCACCTTCGACTTCGGCTTCGCCACCGGGCTGATGGTGAAGGACGTGCGACTTGCGGTGGAGGAGATGCGGTCGCTCGGGCTCTCGATGGAAGTGGCTGAGGCGGTCGGCCGCATCTGGGAAACCATCATCCGCGACCAGGGGTCGGAGTCGGATTTCACCGAAGCGATCAAGCCGATCGAGAAGGCCGCGGGCGTGATTGTCGGCGGCGGTGGAAAGGGCAGCCACGCTGCCAAGTAAATACTCGGATCGCCTCCCTTGTGGGCCTCTGACGTCTTCGCGCGAGTTCATCCTTGAGTTGTGATCCTGGTTAGCTATCCTGCCGGTCCCACAACTACAAAAAATCAGGGAGGACAGAATGAGGCGTCATCGACCCACTCTCGTCGGCGCGACCATGGCCCTGTTTGCCAGTGTCGCGATCGGAAGCTCGCCCGCGGCGGCGACGCCGTGCACCAATCTCCAATCCTTGCAACTGCAGTACGCCACGATCAATTCCGCTGTCGACAACACCACGGGGACCTTTGTCGTCCCCGGCTCCAGCCCAATCACCGGCCTTCCGCCGTTCTGCCGGGTCACCGCGACCCTGACCCCGAGTTCCGATTCCAGCATCAAGATCGAGGTCTGGCTGCCCGAGGGCGCGTGGAACGGCAGGTTCCTCGGCACCGGCGGCGGCGGCTTCCAAGGTCAGATCACCTACACCGAGCTTGCCGCCGGCATCAAAGCCGGCTTTGCCGCGACCAACAGCGATCTCGGCACCGGATCCTCGGGCTGCAATCCGCTGTTCTGCGGTTCAAGCGGCAACATGGGCAACGCGCTCGCCATTGACTTCGGCGATCCGACGACGCCGTCGACCGGACTGTTCGGGCATCCCGAGCGGATCAAGGATTTCGGCTTCCGGGCGATCCACCTGATGACCGTGCACGGCAAGGAGATCGCTAACGCGTTCTACCAGAAGCGGGCGCAAAGGGCCTATTTCGCCGGCTGCTCCACCGGCGGCCAGAACGCCCTGATGGAGGCGCAGCGCTTCCCCAATGACTATGACGGCATTCTCGCGGGCGCCGCAGCCTTCAACCGCACCCACCTGCACATGGCAGGGCTTGCGGGCTGGCAGAACACGCATGCGAGCCCCGGCCGATTCATCCAGGCCGGCCAGATGACGCTGATCAATCAGGCCGTGATCAAGCAGTGCGTCGGCCAGGACGGCGGCGCCAGCACCGACCAGTTCCTGACCGATCCGCGCGACTGTCGCTTTGATCCAAAGGCGCTGCTGTGCACCGGCGGCCAGCTTCCGCCCGCATGCCTGACCGCCGACCAAGTCACGACCATGCAGAAATACTACGCCGGCACGATCGACCCGGTGAACGGACAGCTCATCAATCCGGGCTCCGAACGCGGCAACGAAACCGATGACATACTCGCGCTCGGCCTGGCGTTCCAGGAGCGACTTCCCGAGCCGGCCTTCGACGGCCTGTTCTACTGGGTGTTCGGACCGAGCTTCGGCTACCCTGCAAGCCCGGTCAATTTCGCGAACTTCGACTTCCACCACGCCGTCGACACCGTCGACGACCAGCTTGCGGCCGTGCTGAACGCGACCAGCACCGATCTCGGTGAGTTCCGGGAACATGGCGGCAAGCTGTTGATGTACCATGGCTGGGCCGACCCGCTGATCCCGTCGCAGAGCAGCATCAACTACTTCAATGCGCTGGTCGGGAACGACGGCCGCGGTTTCCAGCAGGCCGGTTTCTTGCCCGGTGGCAACCCGGCGCTGCAGCGGACCCAGACCTACGCCCGGCTGTTCATGGTGCCGGGGATGTACCACTGCTCCGGCGGACCCGGCCCCAACACGTTCGACGCGCTCACGCCGCTGGTCAACTGGGTTGAGACCGGCGTCGCGCCGCAAACCATCGTCGCGACAAAATTCGTCGCCGATACGCCGCCCGCGGTTCAGATGACCCGGCCGCTCTGCGTCTTCCCCAAGGTCGCGAAGTACAACGGCAGCGGCAGCACCAGCATTGCGGCAAACTTCACCTGCATCGTCGATGAGAACGACCACAACCAGACGCCGGCGCCCAAATACGGGCCGTGAGGCGTGCGATGCCGGCGAATAACAACTGTCGTCCCGGCCAAAGCCGGGACGACACCGAGAATGTTGCGGGTTCAGCGTGTCACAGCCACGGCGCGGGCTTGTCCATCGCGATCAGCGCGTCGACGTCGATGCGCGGGCGGACGATCGCGTACTGGTCGTCCTTGACCAGCACTTCCGGCACCAGGGCCCGCGTGTTGTAGGTGCCGGACTGCACCGCGCCATAGGCGCCGGCGGTCATGATCGCGAGGAGATCGCCGGCCTTCGGCTGGGGCAGCGTGCGATCGAGCGCGAGATAATCGCCGGTCTCGCAGACCGGCCCGACCACGTCGGCGATGATGGTCGGCGTGCCCTTGGCCGGCGCGCGCACCGGCAGGATGTCATGATGCGCCTCGTACAGCGTCGGCCGGATCAAATCGTTCATCGCGGCGTCGATGATGACGAAGTTCTTGGCATCGCCCGGCTTCACGTAGATCACGCGGGACACGAGGATGCCGGCATTGCCGACGATCATGCGGCCCGGCTCGAACATCAGCGTGCAGCCGAGATTGTGCGTCACGCGCTTGACCATCGCGGCATAGGCCGCGGGCACCGGCGGCGCGGCGCGATCCAGATGATAGGGAATGCCGAGGCCGCCGCCGAAATCGACATGCGAGATGGTGTGGCCGTCGGCGCGCAGCGTCTGGACGAACTCGGCGAGCAGCCGGAAGGCCGCCTCCAGCGGTCCGAGATCGGTGATCTGGCTGCCGATATGCACGTCGGTGCCGGTCACCTCGATGCCTGGCAGTTGCGCCGCGCGCGCATAGACCTCGCGCGCCCGCGCCAGCGGAATGCCGAACTTGTTCTCCGACTTGCCGGTGGCGATCTTGGCATGCGTGCCGGCGTCGACGTCGGGATTGACGCGCACCGAGATCCGCGCGGTCTTGCCGATCTCGACCGCGAGCCGCGACAGCAGATCGAGCTCGGGCTCGGACTCGATGTTGATGCAGAGGATGTCGGCGGCGAGTGCGGCGCGCAGCTCGCCCTCGGTCTTGCCGACGCCGGAGAACAGTATCTTCGAAGGCGGAATGCCGGCGGCCAGCGCCCGCTTCAATTCACCGCCGGAGACCACGTCGGCGCCGGCGCCGAGCTTGGCCAGCGTGCGCAGCACCGACTGGTTGGAATTTGCCTTCATCGCATAGCAGACGAGGGTATTCTCGCCGGCGAAGGCTTCGGTGAAGACGCGGTAGTGGCGCTCCAGCGTCGCCGTCGAATAGCAGTAGAACGGCGTGCCGAGGGCTTCCGCAAGCCCGATCAGATTGACCGCCTCGGCGTGCAGCACGCCGTTGCGATAGTCGAAATGGTTCATGGTTCGCTCGATGGCGTTTTCAAACGACGTGGGTCCGGTCCGCGTCGGGACAACGCGTCAGGCGAGGGCCGGAGCGGCGGCGCCCGGACCTTATGCCTTAGTTACTATTGAGGATCGGATCGAGGATAAAGGGCTTCTTGGTGCCTTTCGACGCGGCCGGCGCTGCGTCCGTTCCGTAGCTCGGATTGAACAGGCTGGGCTGGCTCGCGCGCTCGGTCTCGGTGTCGCCAGTCACCTGCGCCGTTGGCGCGGTGTTCGACGCCGTCGGCGGCAGATCGAGCGGTCCCTTGCGGCCACAGCCGCCAAGCACGAGAGCTGTGGCGCAGAGCGCAATGATGGCCCATCCCGACCGGGTCAGGCTTGTCTTGCTAGTCACGACGAAATCCCCAATTCGGGCCGCACCATACAAACATTGCCACGGTCTGGCGAGACCCGGGCCTCGCTGAAATGACAGCGAAATTTCCCGTTCAGCCCAACTTTCGCTCTTTTTCCAGCCGCTTCGCCCAGGCTTTGGCTTGGGCCAGCACATTCTTCGGTGCCGTTCCGCCGTAGCTGGTCCGGCTCTTCACCGAAGACTCCACGCTGAGCACCTTCAGCGCATCGGCGGTGATCTTGGGTTCGACCTCCTGCATCGCAGTCAGAGGCAATTCGTGCAGCGCGACGCCCTGCTTGGAGGCGAGGCCGACGATGCGCCCGGTGACGTGATGGGCGTCGCGGAACGGCATTTTGAGGGTGCGCACCAGCCAGTCGGCGAGATCAGTCGCGGTGGCGTAGCCTTCGCCTGCGGCTGCCTTCATGCGGCCTTCGTCGGGCACGAGGTCCTCGACCATGCCGGTCATGGCGCGGATCGCGAGCGACAGCGCGGCGAAAGCCTCCATCGCGCCCTGCTTGTCCTCCTGCATGTCCTTTTGATAGGCGAGCGGCAGGCCCTTCATCACGATCAGCAGCGCGGTGAGCGCCCCGATCACGCGACCGGTCTTGGCGCGGACCAGTTCGGCCGCATCCGGGTTGCGCTTCTGCGGCATGATCGATGAGCCTGACGTGAACTTGTCGCTGAGCCGGACCAGGCCGACCAGAGGCGAGGTCCAGATCACGATCTCCTCGGCAAAGCGCGACAGATGCACGGCGCAGATCGAGCAAGCCGACAGCGTCTCCAGCACGAAATCGCGATCCGACACCGCATCGAGCGAATTGGCCATCGGACGATCGAAGCCGAGCGCCTTGGCCGTCGCGGCACGGTCGATCGGAAACGAAGTGCCGGCGAGCGCGGCGGCGCCCAGCGGCGATTCGTTCAGCCGCTTGCGCGCGTCGGCAAAGCGGCCGCGGTCGCGGGACGCCATCTCGACATAAGCGAGCAGATGGTGGCCGAAGGTCACCGGCTGCGCGGTTTGCAGATGGGTGAAGCCCGGCATAACGGTCGCAGCATGCTCGAGCGCGCGGGTCACCAGCGCGTGCTGGAACGCGGCCAGCGCTGCGTCCGTCTCGTCGATCGTATCGCGGACATAGAGCCGGAAATCGGTCGCGACCTGGTCGTTGCGCGAGCGCGCGGTGTGCAGCCTGCCCGCGGCCGGCCCGATCAGCTCCGACAACCGCGACTCGACATTCATATGAATGTCCTCGAGCGCGCGCTTGAAGTCGAAACCGCCCTTGGAGATTTCTGACAAAATCGTGTCTAGACCTTTGCCGATATTTTTCGCATCACCCGCGGTGATGATGCCTTGCGCGGCAAGCATGGCTGCGTGGGCCTTGGACGCGGCGATGTCCTGGGTATAAAGGTGACGATCGACGTCGATGGAGACGTTGATTTCCTCCATGATCGCATCCGGACGCTCCGAGAACCGGCCGCCCCACATCTTGTTGCTCATGACTTCTCGCTCACGACTTTGTATTCAGGCCACGCCGTTTCCTGGCCGGATCGGCGAAACGGCGCACAGGTTCCGAACGTAATTCCCGGCATTGCATAGCCACATCTGGCCCAGGATGACAAACGATATGCCCGAAACGCCCTCACCCGAACGGACTGCCAAGTCGACCCCCACGCGGCGCATCCCGCTCGTGATCGGCGCGGTGCTGGTCGGGGCCGTCGTTGGCTATATCGGGGTTTCGAGCCTCAAGCGCCCCGCCGCTGGCGACGTCGCCTGCAACGGCGCGGTGGCTCTGGCGAACAAGATCGCGCCGCTGGCCCATGGCGAGGTCGCGGCGCTGACCATGGCGACCACCCCGCTCCAGCTGCCTGACCTCGCCTTCGAGGACGCCAACGGCCAGCCGAAGAAGCTCTCCGACTTCCGCGGCAAGACCGTGCTGGTGAACCTCTGGGCCACCTGGTGCGTGCCCTGCCGCCGGGAGATGCCGGCGCTCGACAGCCTGCAGACCAAGCTCGGCGGCAAGGATTTCGAGGTGGTCGCGATCAACATCGACACCCGCGACCCCGACAAGCCCCGAAACTTCCTGAAAGAGGCCAATCTGACCAATCTGGGCTATTTCAGCGACCAGAAAGCCAAGGTCTTTCAGGATCTTAAGAACATAGGCAAGGCGCTGGGAATGCCGACCTCGGTGCTGGTCGATGCCAAGGGCTGCGAAATCGCCA
This sequence comes from Bradyrhizobium sp. LTSPM299, assembly GCF_000938235.1. NCBI lineage: Bacteria > Pseudomonadati > Pseudomonadota > Alphaproteobacteria > Hyphomicrobiales > Nitrobacteraceae > Bradyrhizobium > Bradyrhizobium sp. LTSPM299. The sequence goes on along the minus strand of NZ_JYMU01000076.1, from coordinate 10,254 downwards.
ATATTGCCGGCCCGGCCGAATGGGCCAGCGACGACGCCATCACGCTGCTCAAGGCGGCGGTGCAGCCGGCCTCAGCTGGATTTTAGACGTCAGGCTGTGACGTTAAGGTTGCCGCCGATGCCCGGGCCAAGATTGGCTGATGACGGCGTGCCGGTGCCCAGCAGGGTCTGAACCGCTGATTTTTCCGCGTCGAGGTTCTGCTTCATCACCGTCGTGGCGATCTGGCCCTGCAGATTGCCCTGCTGCATCGACAGGATGCTGCTGACCATGCTCATCATATCCATACGCGGTACTCCCAAAACGACCTTGGCGTAACGCGGGAAAGTTAACGCCCAGTGGGAATCACCGCGTCACGCTGACGCAGCGCTAGCTGATCCGGTGCACCCAGCCGAATTCGTCGGCGACGTCACCGCGCTGGATGCCGACCAGTTTCGCCTTGATGGCGGCCGTGACCGGGCCGGTCGCAGCGTCTGAAATCACGATGTCGCCCGCGCTGCTCTTGATCTTGCCGATCGAAGCGACGACGGCGGCGGTGCCGCAGGCGAACGCTTCCTTCAACTTTCCGCTCGCGGCGTCGGCGCGCCATTGGTCGATCGAATAGCGCTCTTCGCGGACGGTGCGGCCGTCCTTGCGCGCCAGCGTGATGATGGCATCGCGCGTGATGCCGGGCAGGATCGTGCCCGACAGCGGCGGCGTCACCAGCGAGCCGTCGTCCATCACGAGGAAGATGTTCATGCCGCCGAGCTCCTCGACCCAGCGATGCTCGGCTGCATCGAGGAACACGACCTGATCGCAACCGTTCTCCATGGCCTCGGCCTGCGCGAGCAGGCTCGACGCATAATTGCCGCCGCATTTGGCTGCACCGGTGCCGCCCTCGGCGGCGCGGGTGTAGCGGTCGGTCAGCCACACCGTCACCGGCTTCTCGCCGCCCTTGAAATAGGATCCGACCGAGCTTGCGATCAGGATGAACAGATATTCGTGGGACGGGCGGACGCCGAGGAAGGCTTCGGTCGCGAACATGAAGGGCCGCAGATAGAGACTGCCGTCGCCCTGCGGGATCCAGGCCGAATCGATCTTCACGAGTTCGTCGACCGCCTGCAGGAACATGGCTTCCGGCACCTCCGGCATTGCCATGCGGGCGGCCGATTGCTGGAAGCGGCGGGCGTTCTGATCCGGACGGAACAGCGCGATCGAGCCGTCACTGAGGTTATAGGCCTTCAGCCCCTCGAAGATTTCCTGCCCGTAGTGCAGGACGGCGGCGGCCGGATCGAGCGTGATCGGCGCGCGGCCGCGCACCTCGGCGTCGTGCCAGCCGCGATCCTTGGTCCAGCGGATCGTCACCATGTGGTCCGTGAAGACCTTGCCGAAGCCCGGATCCTTCAACAGGCCCGCCCTGACGTCGGCCGCCACCGGCCGTTCCGTGGGGCGGCGGGAGAAGGCGGTCTTCGAATGAGCGTCCATCGGTAAAAGCCCTGCAAAGCGCGCGGTCGGCGCGGAGAATGGTTTTCGATAAGCCCTGTACGGATCAAGTCAAGCGCGCACGCGGAATGGCCGTCAGGCCTGCCAAAAGGCAAATGCGCCTTCGCGGCCGCAGCATACCGGAAGTAAAAATCCCTACCGCATGATCCGGAAAAGTGTGAAGCGGTTCTCCGAAAAGATCATGCGCAAACAAGAAGCTAAAGCCCGATGAAGATTCAACCAAATCTCATCGCGCTTTAGCGGGTCGGGACCGGCTTGTCGCCGCGATAGTCGTAGAAACCGCGCTGGGTCTTGCGCCCGAGCCAGCCGGCCTCGACATATTTCACCAGCAGCGGGCACGGCCGATACTTCGAGTCGGCGAGGCCCTCGTGCAGCACCTGCATGATCGACAGGCAGGTATCGAGGCCGATGAAATCGGCAAGCTCGAGCGGTCCCATCGGATGATGCGCGCCGAGCTTCATCGCCGCGTCGATCGCCTCGACGTTGCCGACACCTTCATAGAGCGTGTAGATCGCCTCGTTGATCATCGGCAGCAGGATGCGGTTGACGATGAAGGCCGGAAAATCCTCGGAAACCGCGACTTGCTTGCCGAGCTTACCGACGAAGGCTTTGGCGGCGTCGAACGTCTTGTCGTCGGTGGCGATGCCGCGGATCAATTCGACCAGCTCCATCAGCGGCACCGGATTCATGAAATGAATGCCGATGAAGCGTTCGGGACGGTCGGTCGAGGCCGCAAGCCGCGTGATCGAAATCGACGAGGTGTTGGAGGCGACGATCGCCTCGGGCTTCAGCGTCGCGCAGAGGTCGTGAAAGATCTTGCGCTTGGTCTCTTCCTTTTCGACCGCGGTCTCGATCACCAGATCGCAGTCCGCCAGCGCATCCAGCGTCTCGGCTGACGTGATGTGGTCAAGCGTCTGCTTGCGCTCGGCTTCGCTGATGATTTTCTTCGAAACCTGGCGCGTTAGATTGCCGTTGATCGTGGCCAGCGCCGACTTCAGCCGGTCGGCGGACACGTCGTTCAGCACCACGTCGAAGCCGGCCAGCGCCGCCACATGGGCAATACCGTTGCCCATCTGACCCGAACCGATCACGCCGACTTTCTTGATTGCCACCGTCATCTTGCCATCCACCGGAACGGCGCGCTCACAGCGCCTGCCCAATCCCAACGATACCCGAAAGCGCAGCCTTCCGGGTGCCCAATTCGCCGGAAGACGCCCCAAAATGTAACACCGGCCGGAGCTTAGCCATCCGGCCGGTGTCTTGTCGCTTACTTTCCGAGCTTGCCGAGCGCTTCGGTCAGCTCCGGAACCGCCTGGTAGAGGTCGGCGACCAGGCCATAATCGGCGACCTGGAAGATCGGTGCGTCCTCATCCTTGTTGATGGCGACGATAACCTTGGAGTCCTTCATGCCGGCCAGATGCTGGATCGCGCCGGAGATGCCGATCGCGACGTAGAGTTCCGGGGCCACCACCTTCCCGGTCTGGCCAACCTGCCAGTCGTTCGGCGCATAGCCGGCATCGACCGCGGCGCGCGAGGCGCCGACGCCGGCGCCGAGTTTGTCGGCGAGCGGCTCGATGTATTTTGCGAAATTCTCCCGGCTCTGCATGGCGCGGCCACCTGATACGATGATCTTCGCCGAGGTCAGCTCGGGACGATCGTTCTTGGCGACCTCTTCGCCGACGAACGATGACAGGCCCGGATCCGCCGCCGACGCAGCGTTTTCGATTGTCGCGCTGCCACCCTCGCCGGCTGCGGCGAAGGTCGAGGTGCGCACCGTGATGACCTTCTTGGCGTCTTTCGACTTCACGGTCTGGATTGCGTTGCCGGCATAGATCGGCCGCTCATAGGTGTCGGGCGCGACCACCTTGATGATCTCCGAGACCTGCATGACGTCGAGCAGGGCTGCGACGCGCGGCATCACATTCTTGAAGCGCGAGGTCGCGGGCGCGACGAACGCATCATAGCCGCCAGCCAGCGACACGATCAGCGCAGCGAGCGGCTCGGCAAGGTCGTGTTCATAGGCGGGACCTTCGACGACCAGCACCTTCTTCACGCCATCGAGCTTGGCCGCGGCTTCTGCCGCCGCCTTGGTGCCCTGGCCACCGCCGGCGACCAGCACGTGCACGTCGCCGCCGAGCTGGCTCGCCGCAGTCAGCGCCTTGTTGGTCGAATCCTTCAGGGTCTCGTGGTCATGTTCGGCAATCAGCAGCGTCGTCATCAGATAACCCCGGCTTCGGTCTTGAGCTTGTTCACGAGTTCGGCGACGTCCTTGACCTTGACGCCCGCCTTGCGGCCTGCCGGTTCCGTGGTCTTCAGCACTTCCAGGCGCGGCGTGAGATCGACGCCGTAATCAGCCGCGCTCTTGTCGTCGATCGGCTTCTTCTTCGCCTTCATGATGTTGGGCAGCGAGGCGTAGCGCGGCTCGTTGAGGCGGAGGTCGGTAGTGACGATCGCCGGGCCCTTGAGCTTGATGGTCTGCAGGCCGCCGTCGATCTCGCGCGTGACCTTGAAGTCGGAACCATCGACTTCAAGCTTGGAGGCGAAGGTCGCCTGCGACCAGCCCAGCAGCGCAGCCAGCATCTGGCCGGTCTGGTTCGAGTCGTCGTCGATCGCCTGCTTGCCGAGAATGACGAGGCCGGGCTTCTCCGCATCCACGATAGCCTTCAGGATCTTGGCGACCGCGAGCGGCTCGACAATGCCTTCCGCCTTCACGAGGATGCCGCGGTCGGCACCCATCGCGAGGCCGGTGCGAATGGTCTCCGAGGCCTGTGCGGGTCCGATCGACACCACCACCACCTCGGTCGCCTTGCCGGCTTCCTTCAGCCGCAGCGCTTCCTCGACGGCGATTTCATCGAACGGGTTCATCGACATCTTGACGTTGCCGAGCTCCACGCCCGATCCGTCGCTCTTGACGCGGACCTTGACGTTGTAGTCGACGACCCGCTTTACCGGCACAAGAACCTTCATCGATCCTCTTTCGCTTTGATTTTATGGGTTTCCATTGGCTGGCGCGGAACCTAAAGGTCCCGCTACCCCCGGTCAACGCGCGAAAGCCAAAAAACCGCCCCCTGGATTTGAGCCAATCTAGCTAGCGGTTCTGACCCGGCACCCACAGCACGTCCCCAGCGCCCTTGTTGTTCTGGAAGCGGCTGGCAACGAACAGGAAATCCGACAGCCGGTTCATATACTGGATGCCAGCGGCATTCACCGGCTCGTCCGGCTGGGCGGCGAGTTCCACCATGATCCGTTCCGCCCGGCGACATATGGTGCGGGCGAGATGCAGATATGCAGACCCGGGCGTGCCGCCGGGCAGCACGAACGAGGTCAGCGGCGCGAGCTCGTCGTTCAGGCTGTCAATGTCGCGCTCGAGCCGCTCGACCTGGCTCGCCAGCATCCGCAAGCGCTCAGCCTTGCCCTCGCGCGCGGGCACCGCGAGGTCGGCGCCGAGATCGAACAGGTCGTTCTGGATCCGCCCCAGCATCGCATCGAGCTCGCGCGCGTCAGCCAGATGCAGCCGCACCACGCCGATCGCAGCGTTGGTCTCGTCGACCGTGCCATAGGCGGCGACGCGCAGATCGTATTTCGGGCGGCGCTCGCCGGACCCGAGCGCGGTCGTGCCGTCATCGCCGGTGCGCGTGTAGATCCGATTGAGAACGACCATTGTCGTGGTCTCCTAGGGTTTGCGCATCGCGATTAGTGTCCCATCGCCCAGACCGTGACCATGGTGATGACGATCGCGATGAACTGTAGCAGGACGCGCCATCGCATCAGGTTCTGCGAACGGTTCGGCGAACCGCCCCTCATCATGTTGACGAGGCCGAGCAGCAGCACCAGCGCCACGGCGGCGACGGCGATGGGAAGGACGATCATGCTGAGAAGGGATGTCATCGACGGTACATAACACCGCATGGGACGGACTTCCACACACCCCGGCGATGCAACCAACTGGCATTTCGCCGCGTAATATCACAAGCTGGGGCTGTTTTCGGATCGAGCCGTGTGCCGGGTGGAATGTGAAGCAGCTTCGTTACGTCACCCACGTCGTGATGGATGCCTTTTACACGTTCCTTGCCGACGACGGCTGGGCGATCGCGAGCCACATCGCGCTGTCGACCCTGATGGCGCTGTTTCCGTTCCTGATCGTGCTGACGTCGCTAGCCGGCTTCTTCGGGTCCAAGGAACTCGCCGACCAGGCGGTCGGGCTGTTGCTGCAGGTCTGGCCGCAGCAGGTCGCCGACGCCCTGTCTGGCCAGATCCACGAGGTGCTGACCACGACCCGCGGCGACATCCTCACCATCGGCGCCGTGCTTGCGGTCTACTTCGCCTCCAACGGTGTCGAGGCGCTGCGGGTGGCACTGAACCGCGCCTATGCCATGGCCGAGCCGCGGCGCTGGTACTGGCTGCGGCTGGAATCGATCGGCTACACGCTGGTCGCGGCGGTCACCTCGCTGGCGATGGCGTTCCTGATCGTGCTCGGACCGCTGTTCCTTGAAGCGGCGCGGCGCCATATTCCATTCTTCGTCGAATCCAACGAGAGCCTGCTCAACACCGCCCGCTACGGCGTCACGACCCTGGCGCTGATCGTCGTGCTCTTCTTCCTGCATGCCTGGCTGCCGGCCGGCCGCCGCGGCTTCCTGCAGATCCTGCCCGGCATCATCTTCACCGTGGTGGCGTCGTTGATCTCGGGCATCGGGTTCGGCATGTATCTGGCGCGCTTCGCCAACAACTACGTCACGATGTATGCGGGGCTCGCCTCGGTGATTATCGCGCTGGTGTTCATGTATTTCATCGCCGCGATCTTCGTCTATGGCGGCGAGCTGAATGCGGCGATCATCAAGTCGCGTCTGCCGCGCGGCGTGTCGCTTCAAGCAGCGCAGTCGCTAGCGCCCGCGGAGAAACAGGCTTGACCAGGAAGCCGTCGGCGCCGGCGGCGCGCGCGGCAGCCTCGTCCTCACCGCGGCCGGAAATCCCGATGATCGCGATCCGGCCGCTTGGCGGTGGCAGCGCGCGGATGCGCCTGATCGCCTCAACCCCGCCGACGCCCGGCAGCACCATGTCCATCAGCACCGCATCGAAGGCGCTCTGTCCGAGCCGATCGGGCGCGGCTTCGCCCTGGCCGATAAATTCAGTATGATGCCCGAGTTCGGTCAGGATGGTGTTGAGCACGACGCGGCCGAACGGATTGTCCTCGACGCTGAGCAGCCGCAGCGGCTGCGTCGCTTCCCCGGCCCCGTCACCATCGGACATGATGGTGACCGGTCCCGCGGCCGGCGTCAGCAAGACATTCAGCGTGAACACCGTGCCGCCGCCCTTGCGCTCGGTTGCGACGATGTCGCCGCCCATGGCGCGCGCGAGCTGCTTGACCGACGAGAGGCCGAGCCCGGCGCCGCCGAACCGCGCGGCGATCGAAACATTGGCCTGCGAGAACGGCCGGTACAGCCGCTTCGCATCCTTGAGCGTCAGGCCGATGCCGCTGTCGGAGACCGCGAAGACGACGCCGATCTTGCCCTTGGCCGCGCGGGCCGGCGCGGCATGCAGCGCGACGCGCCCCTGCTCGGTGAACTTGACGGCATTGTCGATCAGGTTTTCCAGCGCCGCGCGCAGGCGGACGGGATCACCGACGGCGAAGGCGGGCAATTTGTCCGATATCTCAACGGAGGCCTGCAGCCCCTTGGCCGCCGCGCGGCCGGCCAGCGAGTCGCCGACGTTCCGCGCCAGCGTGCGCAGATCGAAGAAATCCTGCCTGATATCGAGCCCCGGCCCCTCGCTCCGGGCGGCGTCGACGAAAACCGTCGCAAGGCTCGCCAGATGTTCCGCGCCGGCCTTGATGGTGTCGACCCAGCGCCGCTCGCGCTCGCCGAGATCGGAGGTCGCGAGCAGATTGCTGATCGCGAGGATTCCGGTCAGCGGCGTCCGCACCTCATGGGCAAAGGCGGCGAGCGCGGTCTCGATCATGCCGGGGTCGGGTTTTGCAAGAGCAGGCTTGCGGCGCGGCTTGGCCTTCGCCGGGGCGCGCTTCTTCGGCGGCTTCTTTTTCAGTTGCCGCGAGCTGCGCCGTCCGCGCGATGGTACCGCCATAATCTCCGTTGTCCCTGCCCGGGAACCAGCATGCCACGCCCGCAGCCTCGGAGTCACGGCGGCGTCGCCCGCTTACCAACCGCAAAACTACGGCAGGCCGACCAGGCGGCGAATGTCGGCCGGGCTAGCGCCCTCCGCCCGCAATTCGCGCAGCCCCGTCGCCCGGGTCGATTTCGAGAGCTTTTGCCCGGCCGCGTCGCGGATCAACGGATGATGCCGGTAGGCCGGTGGGGACAGGCCGAGCAGATCCTGCAGAAGGCGATGGACGCTGGTCGACCAGAACAGGTCCTGTCCACGCACCACATCGGTGACCCCCTGCAGGGCGTCGTCGATCACGACCGAGAGATGGTAGCTGCTCGGGATCTCCTTGCGCGCCAGGATGACGTCGCCCCAGGCCTCCGGCCGGGCGGCAACGTCTCCGGTTTCGCCGGCGGGGCCTTCACCCTGCTCGCGCCAACGCAGGTGGCCTGCGCGCGCCGCCGCCATGTCGAGCCGCAGGGCGAAAGGCACACCCTGTTCGATCAGGCGGCCGCGCTCCTCGGATAACAGCGATTTGGCGGTGCCCGGATAGAGCGGCGCCCCATCGGGATCGCGCGGCCAAGCGCCGCGGGCCTCCTTGTCGGCGACAAGCCGCACGATCTCGGCGCGGCTCTCGAAGCTCGGATAGATCAGCCCCTGCTCCGAGAGGCGATCGATCGCCTGGCGATAGGCCGCAAGATGCTCCGACTGCCGCCGCACCGGCGTCTCCCAGGACATGCCGAGCCAGGCGAGGTCCTCGTAAATCGCCACCTCGAACTCCGGCCGGCAGCGTGTTGCGTCGATGTCCTCGATCCGCAGCAGGAAGCGCCCGCCCGACCGCCGCGCCAGCTCGAAATTGAGCAGCGCCGAATAGGCATGGCCGAGATGCAGGTCACCGTTCGGGCTTGGTGCGAAACGGAAAACGGGTGGCGGCATCAAATTAATCCCGTCATGGCCAGGCATAGCCGTCCGAAGGACGGCGTCGCTTTCCCTCGCCTATACCCGGCCATCCATCTAGACGAGACTCTGTTACGATAGGAGATGGATGCGCGGGTCAAGCCCGCGCATGACAAAGTTGATGCCGATGACAATGCTGATCCATCTCGAAACCCAGGCCGACCTCGACGACGCGATCCACAAACTCGTCGATCAGGACCGGCGGCTGCGGCCGATCCTTGAACTGACCGGCATGCCGGCGATCCGGCAGCGCGAGCCGGGCTTTGCGGGACTGGCCGCGATCGTCTGCGGCCAGCAGCTCTCGACCGCCAGCGCCGCGGCGATCTGGACACGCGTCAGTACGGCGTTCGATCCGTTCCATCACGACGCGATCCGCAAAGCCCGCGCCGACCGGCTTGGCCGGCTCGGGCTATCAGCCGCCAAGATCAAGACGCTGAAGCACATCGCGCGCGAGCTCGCCGAGGAGCGGCTGAACCTCGACGTGCTCGCCAATGAGGAGGCCGACGCCGCGCACAACACGCTGACGGCGCTGCCCGGCATCGGCCCGTGGACTGCCGACGTCTATCTGCTGTTCTGCCTCGGCCATGGCGACGCCTGGCCGGCCGGCGACCTCGCCGTGCAGGAAGCGGTCAAGGTCGGGCTCGGGCTGAAGGAGCGGCCGACGCCGAAGCAGATGGCGCCGCTCGCCGAACCATGGCGTCCCTTGCGCGGCGCCGCGGCGCATCTGTGGTGGGCTTACTATCGCGTGTTGAAGAAGCGCGAAGGTGTGCTTGCGCAATAGATCGGGGTCGCGTGTCCCAGACGGGGTACAGCGCCCTTCGGCGGCGCACCTGGCGCTCGGATACAAAATATCGAAAACAACCCATGCAAAGTAAGATAGGGGCGCTCGCCGGACCGGTATTTGGCGGTGGGCTTGGCGGTAGCGACACCCGCTACCGGCAGGTTTGGCCGAGACATGTGCTTCTCTTGCCAGCGGCTTCCGGTCCGCCGCTATTAACGGACATCATCAAACCGGCCCGGTTGGTCTGCTATGGGCCCAGGCCGTGCGAAAACCTCGCCTCCGCTGCTATTCTGCAGTGAATCGACGGGGACGAGCGATGGCTGGATTCGTGGAAGGGGTTGATCGCGGACAAAGCACTTTGTTCCCTGCGGTGCTCGACGACTACGTGGCCGAGGACAATCCGGTGCGTGCGGTTGATGTGTTCGTCGACGGGCTCGATCTGGATAAGCTCGGCTTCGTTGGGGTCCAGCCACTCGACACGGGGCGATTGCAGTTGATACGCAGCATCATCTCATCGTGGCTCACGAGGTGACCAATGTGGGCACCGATCGCAATCAACTCGCCAACATGGCCGGGCAGGCGCGCGACGAGATGGCTGTCGAGACGCTCGAAGTCGTGGCAGACCGCGGCTATTACGATGGAGAGGAGATCAGGGCCTGTGAAGATTCCGACATCACGGTGATGTTGCCGAAGCCGTTGACATCGGGCGCCAAAGCCGCTGGCCGCTTCGGCAAACAGGACTTCGTCTATGTCGCCGCCGCAGATGTTTATCGCTGTCCCGCCGGCGAGCGGCTAACTTATCACTATACGAACGTAGAGGACGGAAAGACGCTGCGCCGCTATTGGACAAGCGCCTGCAAAACCTGCGCGCTAAAAGTTCAATGCACGACGGGCCCCGAGCGCCGCATCACACGCTGGGAGCACGAGGCCGTTCTGGAGAA
>NZ_JYMU01000075.1:0-10639 GCF_000938235.1 Bradyrhizobium sp. LTSPM299 | reverse complement strand
GGCGAGCGCGGCGACATCATCAAGACCATGCACCGGGCGCTGCAACGCGAAGGCCTGGTCCGAGATCGGCATCCGGCGCACTACGTCGTGCACCGCGAGACCACGACCGAGCGCATCGTCGGCCGGGTACTCGACAAGGGGCTTGGCGGGGACGAGATGGGCGAGCGGGTCCACCTGGTGATCGATGGGGTGGACGGCCGCGTGCATCACATCGAGATGGATGCCGGTCGCGCAGAAGACGTCGGTCGGGGCATGATCGTCGCGGCCGGCTCCGCCCCTCCTGGGCCACGTGCCACCGACCGCAATATCGTGGAGGTCGCAGGCCAAGGGGGTATCTATCGCCCGTCCGAACATTTGGAGCGGGCACGCGTGACCATCGACCGTATCGGGGGCGATCCGGAGGCCTTTGTCCGCTCCCATGTCCGCCGGCTGGAAGCCCTGCGCCGGGCCGGTCATGTCGAACGGATCAACGCGGAGCAATGGCGCGTTCCAGCCGATCTCGCCGAGCGTGGTCAGGCCTACGATTTGGCGCGGGATCGCGCCAACGTCCGGGTCGGTGTGCTGTCACCGACCGGTCTCGACCAGCAGATCGGCCATGACGGCGCGACCTGGCTCGACCGCGAACTGGTCTCCCGCCTGCGCACCGCACTCGCTGGCGAAGGGTTCGGCCAGGAGGTGAGGGCGGCACTGGAGCAGCGCAAGCAGGCGCTGGTCAACATGGGCCATGCCACCGACATTGGCACCGGCAACATCCGAGCGCCCAGGGACCTGATCCAGCGCCTCGAGGCCGTCGACATCGAACGAGCCGGCAAGGCTCTGGCCACTGAGCGCGGATTACAATGGCGGCCCGCGGTTCCCGGTAACGGCATCAGCGGGCAGCTTGTCGGCTCGACTCAACTGTCCAGCGGCCGGTTCGCGATGATCGAGAGCCTCAGTGGAGACGGCGGCCTTGGCTTCAGCCTGGTGCCGTGGCAGCCGGTATTCGACAAGCGCATCGGCCAGCACATCTCGGGCATCGTCATGCCAGGCGGCGGGGTCGACTGGTCATTCGCACGGTCGCGAGGACTGGGGCTCTGAGCGGAGGAGCAGGCCTCTATGTTTGAGGACAAGTATGCCGGACGGCGCCACCCGGTAAAGGCTGGCGCGTTCCGCGCCCCCGCTTCGCGGCTTGCGGCCTTGACCGGGTGGCGCCGGCCCGGCAGGGGCTTGCCAAGGCAGGTAGGGCTTAACGGGAGCGGTGCGCTCCCCTTGCGACGGGCGGGCGAGGTCGAAGCTCCACCCCAGCGTAGTCGGGAGCCACTTCGGCTAGCTTAGGGCACCGCCACGTAGCAACTGGCGGTATCCATGTTCGGTCATCCATTTGGCGCGGGCCAAATGACTATCAAACGCTTCGCGCGCACGATCTGGCTCTCGATCTGGGTCAATATGCAAAACGATCTGCGTGACCTCCCGCCAATCAGCGCCGTCCGCATCCGCATCGAGTAAACGCAGATAAGTGATCATGTGCTGCTCATCATAGACGGTGAGCATCGTGTCGGTTGGAGCGATGTCCGCGACAGCGGGATCAAACGGCGGCTTCTTCATAGGGATCCTCATTGAATGCGCACGCATTCAGAGTTGGTCATCAAGAGCACAGCAGCCGGGTCAGTCCGCCCCAAGACGGTATTCGGCGCAGCCACAGGAACTTTGCACGGAAAACGCAAAATAGGGACTATATTCCCTAGAGACTATATACCCACCGATGCCCGATCCTGCAATGCAGGATTGGCGCGCAATTGTTGGCAAAAACGTTCGTAGATTCCGCAAGCAACGGGGAATGACACAGGAAGAACTCGCGTTCGAGTCTGAGATCGATCTGACTTACGTCGGCGGAATCGAGCGAGGTAAGCGTAATCCGAGTTTATTGGTGATGGCTCGAATTGCAGAGGTTCTTTCGATACCGCTTTCCAAATTGCTATCGGATTGAGGCTCCCGAGGTACCAGACCACAATCGCGATTATGATTCGCGCGTTAGGTCGATTGAACTGACCAGAAAGTGGATCGGAGAGTAGGCCGCCGGCCGACATTTTCCATAATTTCTCATTCACGAAAGCTGAGGGTGCCATCCATCGTGGACACCCGAGCGCCGTCCGAACGGATCAGCTAGCCAAAGTTCAGATGGAACGCGACGAGCTGTTTAACCCCGCGGCTTTACCGAATCTGCGGGCGGCCGGGCTAGGTCGCGGGCGCTCCTGTCATCGCCGGGCATGAACGTCGCGAATGTTTCCGTAACGCGCGCCGCCGGCGTGGTGTCGGCACGCGCCACGGAAATGACGTTCATGGTAGGGCGGAATTCGTCCGGGGCCGGCCATCGATGCACAACGATGTTGCCAGCCGACGGCGCTAAGACACCGCCATCGCCAAAGCAGGCATCATAGACGTACAGGCAGACAAAGAATCCCGAGAGGACAGAAAGGAAAGCCCTGAAAATTGACATTGTGCATTGCGCCTTCTTGATTATGGCGACAATGCCTTGTGACGGTACATCCCGCGTTTAGCGGGGCGGACCATCGGCCAATACGGTTCTCACTTCATAAACGTGACGCCGTAAAGCTCTCGCTCACCAATCCGTTCAACACGGCGGCAACCAGCTTTCCTCATCGGCTGGCAAGGACTCTCTGCGATCTAGAGTCCAAGACGAAAAGAAGGGGAGGCACCATTGTTCGTCGCCATCCGGATCATGATCTTGGTCGCCAGTGCGTACGCGGGGTCTGCGTTCGCAGAGATGCAGTTCGCGCCGTTGCCGGACCCGATTGTGTCGTCGCAGCCGTAAAGTACGCAGTCGATCCGCTTTTCACGCCTCCGGCGTGAGCCGCGCCAAACGAACAATGGTCAGTGTCGTCGCGAGGGCTGTTGAAAACCTGGGCGCTCCTCCCAGCATTGCGGCCTTCGCCACGATTCCGCCTTTGAGCGGCCAGCTAATCCGTTCGGGGTCATGCGGCGATTCGCGCGAGGCATGGGGTGCCCGACTTGACGCTTTGGAATACGCTCACGCGCCGGGAACAGCGAATTCTAGTCAAGCTGTTCGGCGGTGGGTCGACGCGTGGCAATAGTCCGGCCGAAATGGCCAACCTCATGCAGCTTGGGCTCGTCGGCGAGGACGGTTTGACCGGCGCCGGTCTCAAAGTGTTCATCGCCGCGTTTAAAGCGCAACGAGAAGCCCGCCGAATCGACTTGGTGGCGTAGATCTGACGTGTAGTCTGCTGCGTGCAGGACCGCGTGGCGTCGAGATCAGCTAAACGCGGTTCGAAAACCTGTTCATCGCGCTCATTGTTTGAATTCTTGGATCGACGTCTTGGAGATAAATGGTCGTTCTCAAAAATTCGATCTCTGCAGGTTGATGAGCTTCGTCAACGTCGATGTACCAAGATCTCAGTCGTCCATCAGCACCGTCGCTCCATCGGTAGCCTCTTTTCTTCAACGTGTCCTTTAGATCAAAGGGCGATTGCTCGGCCCATATACGGACTGTCTTGCGCCGAGCACGTTCGAGGAGAATCGCGAAGGCGGATCGATTCTGACTTGGTACGTCCGCAGCTAAGACTTCAATCAAAGCCCGACAATCGTCGATTGCGCGATGGGCCTGGTGAAAAAGGCCGATGCCGGCCAGCAGGTAGCCGAGGCGCGATCCGTCAAATCCGTGCCGCCGCCACTCGATTTCCGTCGCGGAACATGCCCAGGACTTCCGCTCGAACAGCGGCCAATAGCGCTCGGCGAACTTTCGGTCAAAGAGTGCGTTGTGGGCGACGATGATCACGGCATCGGAGGCAAACGCAGAAACTGCGTCTGGATCAATCCGATGCCCCAGGACCATTTCGTCCGTAATCCCCGTGAGTTCGGTGATCTCGGCGGGTATTGGATTCGGGGGTTCGTTGAACGACGAGAAGACGTCGGTGATTCGGGCTATGCTGTCATCTGGCAGATAGTCGAATTTTACCATCGCAAGCTCAATGATCTCATCTTGCGCGGTATTGAGCCCGGTGGTTTCGACATCCAGCAAGATGCCAGTCTTTGTGGCTAACCCCTCGTACGGGGCAAATTCAGTTCGAGGCACAAGCCGGCGGAGCACCCGATAGTCCGGGGACTCTGCCAACATGTCGGCCATTGCTGCTAGATCAATCTTGTCCGACGTCATAGGATCAACCGAAAAACCAGGTGGAAGCGCACATAAACACAATGAACGGTGCCTTTTATTCTAGCTCGATCCGAGAGCTTGTCGATCAAGCCCCTGAAGCCATCCTGGGAAATCTCTGATGCGGCCCGGAAAGTCAAAAGCTTCGTTCAGAACATTATGCATTTCCGAGATAGCAACCTCGTCACATCCGAGCCTCCGATCGAGCGCGTTGCGGTGTTCGACGAGGCGCAGCGCGCGTGGGACGCCAAGCATCTGGCAAACTTCATGAGTCAAAAGAAGGGCCAGACAAATTTCCAGATGTCTGAGCCTGAGTTTCTCATTAGCGTTTTGGACCGGCATGACGGCTGGTGCACGATCATTTGCCTCATCGGTGGCGGGCAGGAGATCAACGCCGGTGAAGCAGGCCTGACCGAATGGTTTGCTGCGCTCAAGCGAAGCTTTCGTGACTGGAAAGTTTACACGTCGGAGCAACTCGCTCATCGCGACTATCATTGGGGGCAAGATCTAGCGGTGCTTCTGGAAGGGCTCGAGAGCCAATCGCTGCCCGCGCTTCATTTGGCCGTTTCTGTTCGATCGTTCCGTGCCGAGAAGCTTTCAGAATTTGTTGGCGCGCTGGTTGCGGGTGAAGCCCAGGAGGCCAACGAGCTTTACCAAGCAATCAAGGCGACGTATCCGATCGCCATCACGCGAGAACTAGGCCGGGCGCGACAATGGCTCCGAGATCGCGCCAGAGGCTCAGAACGCATTGGGTTGGTTGCCTCGTCAGGTGCTTCACGCTTGAAGCCGGAAGGGATCAACGTTCATGAAAAGATCGAAGCCACGACGTGGTTCTTGAACGGAAAAGATGACGTTCGATCGTCCTACTATATGGAAGATCCCGCGACCGAGTTCGATATTCAGGGACTGGAGCTCGATTGGGTCGGGGTTTGCTGGGATGCCGATTTTCGGTCGGTCGATCAAAGGTGGCAATTCTATCGGTTCTCGGGCACGCGGTGGCAGAACGTCAATGATGACAACCGCAAGGTCTATCTCACCAACGCTTACCGTGTACTGCTGACACGCTCGCGACAGGGGATGGTCATTTACATTCCGAGAGGTGACCCCATCGACGCCACCCGTCCGCCGGCTTTCTACGATGGAACGGCTGCGTTCTTGTCGACGTGTGGATTGCCGCTTCTTGACTGAGGACTGCAGTCGGTGGAGAGCCGGACAAAAGTCGGCCGCCGGCCGACTTCTTCCATAACAACTGGATTGCGATTCCGGGGCCGTCAATCTTGATTCCCGGCTGTCGCGGATGACGGCCAATGCCCGAAGCGGACATCACCCTCCGGTACTCCGGCCAAGCGCATGCCCTGGTGATGAACCGAACTTAGCGAGCCTGCGTTCTGACGCGATCAGAGTTTGGTTGCCGCTCGCGACAGAAGCTTCCAGTCCTCGCCCTGTTTTTGCCAATTCATCAGGATGTGAAGATTAGTCGAGCTCTTCTTGCCGTCGGCGATTGCCTCACTTTCGCCCACCCAGTTGAATCGCACGATCGCGGCGGGGCCGACGACGCGGATCTTGGGGTCCTTGTATTCTAGCGACAACCACTTCGTTTTTCCATTGGTGGCGTTGGCAATGAAAGTCGCCTTGTCCTCGACGTGGCCGTCCGAGTGGCTGTAGCTGAGTTCCGTCGCGCAGAGCGCTGCGAGAGCCTCGGCATTGGCTGCGGCCTGAGCTACGCGGAATGCCTCGACACTCTTCGCGACGGCGTCTTCATCCGCAGCGGCAAAAGCCGGAACCACGCCGCCCAGTCCAATGGCAAGCACTGGCAAGATCAGTTCGCGACGACCGATATTCATGGCTTCCTCCTTTGTTCGGGTTAAGGGTAGTTTTGCAGTCTCGGCCAGCTTTGTCGAGCACGCTTGACCCGGACGGGACGCCTGCCGAATTTCGCAACGGAAAACATTCGAGCGTGTACTGCTATCGCGCGCGCCGACAAGGTCGTGAATAAGCTGTTAGATTGCTGCGGCGCGTGAGTCTCTTGTTGGCACCTTTGATAATGCCTACCGATCTCGAAAAGGTCTGCTTTTGAACGGAGACCGGAATTGGTCAGCGTGCGGTCAAAGCGACGCGTTTGACCCAGAACGGACCCCGGCAAGAACTCTGCGTGCCAGCGGAGCTAGATACCACACGTCAGAAAATTTGACACCAGTTGCGGCCATCGGAAGGCGTATGCTGAAGCGGATGAGCCATAAGTTGACCGGTAGTTTTTCCGCGATCCACTCGACGCGAGAGCGAGCCCGACCGCGATGGACCAAATTCCGAGAATTGAGCCTCACATCAAACGGGCGTTGCCGATCAGTAGGTCGACGGATCCGGCGAATCCGTTGGCTTCGCGAAGGCCCGCTTCATCGCCGGGCTCATCGGGATGTCCAGATTGACGCCCTTAGGCGGGATCGGCTGGGTGAACCATTTGTCGTAGAGCGCCGCAAGCTCAGGACTCTGATAGAGACTTGCGGTCGCGGCATCGGCAATAGCCTTGAACGCCGTATCATCCTTACGCAGCAGGATTCCATATGGTTCAGGCTTGGAGAACGCGTCCTGTCCCTGTCGGAAACTCAATCTTGCTGGCAACTGGTATCGAATCGGGCGATGCTCCTATCCTATGCGAGAGCTTTGTAGCCTAATCTGGTTGGCGTTGGTCGGAGCGTTCCGGTCGCGGGCCTCGCTTGAGGCTGAAAACACGATTTTGCGTCATCAGCTTAACGTGTTGCGGCGGCAATCGCCGAAACGGCCGACGTTCGGGATGCTGGACCGTCTGATATTCGCCGGTTTGTATCGTTTGGCTCCGAAGGTGCTGGGCGCCCTGGCGATCGTGAAGCCGGAGACCGTGATTAAATGGCATCGCGCCGGGTTCAGATCGTACTGGCGGTGGAAGTCGCGGCGCCGTGGCGGCCGACCAACTGTAGCGCCTGAGATACGCAAGCTTATCCGCGAGATGAGCATTGCCAATCCTCTGTGGGGAGCGCCGCGGATCCATGGAGAACTCCTCAAGCTCGGCATTGATATCGGACCGACCAGCGTCGCCAAGTACATGGCCAAGCGAAGAGACCCGCCATCCCAAGGCTGGAGGACGTTCCTTCGCAATCATGCCGACGGCATCGCCGCGATGGATTTGTTCGTCGTGCCAACAATCTCATTTCGTCTGCTCTACGGCTTGTTGATTGTGGGGCATGGTCGACGGCAGATTTTATGGTTTGGCGTCACAGCGCATCCGACCGCAGAATGGATCGCAAATCAGATCACGGAAGCCTGCGGCTGGGAACAAGCTCCCCGCTATCTCATTCGTGACCGGGACGGAGCCTATGGTGAGGTTTTCATCCGAAGGCTTCGATCAATGGGCATTCGCGATCGACCGACGTCGCCGCGCTCCCCTTGGCAAAATGGATATGCTGAAAGGCTGATCGGTTCGATCCGCAGGGAATGCCTTGACCACGTCGTTGTGTTCAGCGAGCGCCACCTCCGTCACCTACTGCTGTCGTACATGAAATATTACAATGGGGCCCGCACGCATCTATCCCTGGAGAAAGATGCACCGATCTCGCGCGCCGTCGATCGCGTCGGGCACATTCTTTGTCGCCCAACTCTGGGCGGACTGCATCACCAATATGCCCGGATTTAATTTATTGACAGGCACAGGGGTGGAGCCGCAAGGCTCCCCCCTATCGCGATCTTTGGTGGCAGAACGGACATGCCACAGCGATGGGCTGAGGTCGCTTTTTGACCCGGAGCCGACATCATGGCCCTCGGGGTTCAGCCACGCTCAATGGCATCGTAGACCAGTCGCGCGGCGGCGATATCCTCCACCGCAATCCCCACAGACTTGAACACCGTCGTCGCTGACCGATCCGGCCTCTTCGATCCAGCGAAAAGCTCTCCTGCTTCCGCAAAGATGGGGGCTTTAGACAAGATCACATCGCCTGACTCCTTGAGCACAGCTTCACGCGAGTCGACGATTAGAGTGTTATGCATAGCGGCATCGTCAAGTTCTCTCCACGTAGGGCGGGGAGAGCCGACTGCGTTGACGTGCGCGCCTGGCTTCAGCCACTCGCCCTTCAAGAAAGGCTCTAGAGCATTTGTTGCCGTCACGATCACGTCGGCGCCCCGCACGGCCGGCTCAAGGTCCATCGCCTTCGCGCCATGCAGCGTAGCAAAGCGCCGCGCGCGTTCCGGGGTCCTACTCCATACCCTCACTTCCTTGAACTGGCAGGCATGGCGAAGAGCCTGCAGATGCGCCTGCGCCTGAACTCCGCTTCCCAGCAATGCCAGCACCTCACTATTTTTGGGCGCGAGATACTCCGTTACTGCTGCGGAAACGGCGGCGGTTCGCATCTCAGTGATGAGACGCCCATCCAGGAACGCCAAAGGTTGACCAGTTGCTGGCTCGAAGAGCATGATCATGGCCAGATGCGTCGGTACCTTGGTCCCGGCATTCTTTGGAAAGAAGCACACAAGCTTGGCGCCCATCCCGTCCTCGGACACCGCCGGCATGATGCCTAGGAATCGCTTTCCCTCCTCGATGGTGAGCATGTTGCGCACGGGCTGAATGACCCGACCAGCAGAGAAAGCCGATAGGGCTTTCTCCATCGCTGGAATGAGTTGCTCGTATTTCAAAACGTTCGCGACGTCAGTTTCGGACAGAGTGCGGGTCATTGAACAATGGCTCCTGTTGCCGCGCGCCGCTCATTAGCGCTTACAATAGCCTTAATTTGCGAAGCGGCCCATGTCGGAATCTGGCACAAATGCGAGGCGCCGACCGCGTCGAGCAATGTCCGAGTTCGGCGGCAAAGCGGAAGACATCTACTCGGAACGAGTATTTCGCATTTTGACCGGAATGGACTTCGTTTGCTCCACCCCACTTACTCGCCGTTCAGTGAAAACTAGTATATGATTGGAGCGAAAGGTGTTGGCGAAAAGACCAAATCGTTGCGCTCCAAAGGAGATTGCCATGGTCGAACTTACTCAAAAGCGTCGCTCCGTTTTATTGGGCTTGGCTGGTCTCGGCGTCGGTCATGCTTTGCTACCGAGTGCGGCCGAGGCAGAAGGGGGGGCGGCTTCACAGGGATACGTGCTGGGCCCCACCGAAGGCGAACATCTCGTCCATTTTCGTAATCCCGGGAACATTTTCATTAAGGTCGACCCCCTCAAGGGGTCCAAAAATCTGGCCATTGGGACGCAGCAGGTGCCCATCGGCGCAGGCATTCCGATCCACATCCATTTCGAAGCGGATGAAGCATTTTATATTTTAGAGGGCCGCGGATCATTCATACTGAACGATGTACCTCTTCCATTCGAGAAAGGAGGGACAATTTTCATTCCCAAAAACTCCTGGCATGGGTTCAAAAATCCCGATCAAGAACTGCTTCTGCTCTGGATGGTGACGCCGACCGGCCTAGATGCCTTTTTTCGCGAAACCTGTAGTCCTCCCGGTATAGCGCCAAAAAAGCTGACCAAGGAGCAGATCAATGAAATTGCGGAAAAGTATGCGACGAAGTTCAGATAGTTCGCTTTCATACAAGTACGGCGAGCTTGATTAGCCCGCGCTGACGAGGTGGTGTAGTGACGTCGCGAATATTGTGCGGCGCATGAGTCCGCTTCTGGCCCAGGCCGTGTTAAAATTGCACAACTTGGGGCGCTGGCGCATTTCGCGGCCGTCGGGCTTCTAGTTCGATGGAATCGAGCCATGCTTTCAGTGGTAACCTGGAGCTTCGCGTAGATGCTGATTTGGTCGTCCAGAGGCCGGCCTCACGCCCGCATCGCCTTCAGCAATCCGCCTACGCCCAGGATCGTCATCACGCGCTTCATGTTGTAGGCGAGCACGTTGAGCGCCATCTCAGTGGCCACCTTTGGCAGCTTCTTCGTGAGAAAGTGCGTTGCTCCCATCCACACTTCATCGTGCCGAACGGATGCTCCACTGTCTGACGACGGACACCCATTGCATCGGGGCTGCGGTCGAGCCGGTCCTGAACGTTCTCCAGAACGGCCTCGTGCTCCCAGCGTGTGATGCGGCGCTCGGGGCCCGTCGTGCATTGAACTTTTAGCGCGCAGGTTTTGCAGGCGCTTGTCCAATAGCGGCGCAGCGTCTTTCCGTCCTCTACGTTCGTATAGTGATAAGTTAGCCGCTCGCCGGCGGGACAGCGATAAACATCTGCGGCGGCGACATAGACGAAGTCCTGTTTGCCGAAGCGGCCAGCGGCTTTGGCGCCCGATGTCAACGGCTTCGGCAACATCACCGTGATGTCGGAATCTTCACAGGCCCTGATCTCCTCTCCATCGTAATAGCCGCGGTCTGCCACGACTTCGAGCGTCTCGACAGCCATCTCGTCGCGCGCCTGCCCGGCCATGTTGGCGAGTTGATTGCGATCGGTGCCCACATTGGTCACCTCGTGAGCCACGATGAGATGATGCTGCGTATCAACTGCAATC
>NZ_JYMU01000074.1:0-4543 GCF_000938235.1 Bradyrhizobium sp. LTSPM299 | reverse complement strand
GGGCATCAATTCGAGTACGCGATCGACGTCGAGGACGACCATGAGCTGACCGTCGAGGCGGTGGACCCCGCCGGCGAGCTTGGCCATGCGGGGATCGAGGTTGACGGGGTTTTCCTCGCAGCCGTCGTCGGGCAGCCGCAGCACCTCGCCGATCTGGTCGATCAGGAGGCCATAGGATTCCCCGCGCAGGTCGACACCGACCGCCATCGGCGGCTTGCCGTCATCGGCCTTCGGCAGCCCGAGCCGGGCGCGCATGTCGACCACGGTGACGATGCGGCCGCGCAGATTGAGCACGCCGGCGATCTCGGCGGATGACAGCGGCACCCGCGTCAGCCGCTCCGGCATGAACACGTCCTGCACCCGCGAGATCGGCAGCCCGAACAGCTGGCCGCCGATCACGGCGGTGACGTATTCGACCATCGCGCCTTCGCTTGTCTCGGTCTTGCTGGTCATCATGACAGTTCCTTAAGCCGCCCGGCGCAGTTCGGCGGTCTGTTCCTTCAGCGCCGCGATCAGGCCGGGACGGTCGAACTTGGCGACATAATCGTGGAAGCCGGCCTGCCGGCCGCGCTCGATCGCCGCCGGCGACACCATCGCCGACAGCGCGATGATCGGCAGCCCGGTCAGATTGTTGTCGGAACGGATGCTTTCGGCGAACTCGAAGCCGTTCATCTCGGGCATCTCGATGTCGGTCAGCACGACGTCGAAGGCCTGCCCCGAACGCAGCACGGCAAGCCCCTCCTGCGCGTTCGGCGCGGTCCGCACCTTGTAGCCGGCGGCCTTCAGCACCGGCGCCAGCATGTTGCGGAAGAAGGCACTGTCATCGACCAGCAGCACGGATTGCGAACTTGCCGAGGGGCGCATCTCCTTGCGCGAGAACCAGTCGGCAAACGCCATCGGCAGGAAGTGGCCGACGTCGATCACCTCGGTGGCCTGGCCCTTGATCACGGCCGAGCCGAGGATACCCTCCTGCGAGCCCGCGACCTCGATGTTGAGCCGCTCCTCGACGATGTCGATGATCTCGTCGACCACCAGCCCCATCGAGCGGCCGTCGTCGGCGAACACCAGGATCGGCTGCGCACCTTGCGTCTGCACATTGACGCCGGCCATCTGCACCAGCGGCATCAGCTGCTCGCGGTACTGCACCATGTAGCGACCGTTCGAGAGTTCGATCTTGTCGGTTGCGATCTCCTCCAGCCGGGTGACGAGGCCGAGCGGCACCGCCTTGGGCTGGCTGGAGCCGGCACGGAACACCAACAGCGAGGTCAGTTGCTCGCCGGACGAGGCATGGGCCGAGGCGCTGTCGTCGGCCATGTCATGGGCCGAGGAGCCGGAGGCGCCGAGCGCTTTGGCGATGCCGTTGGGGTCGATGATCATGATCACGGCGCCATCGCCCAGGATGGTGTTGCCGGAGAACATGTCGATGTGGCGCAGCTTCGTGGACATCGGCTTGACCACGATCTCCTCGGTGTGGAACACGCCGTCGACCACGATGCCAAAGGTCTGGCTGCCGACCTGCGTCACCACGATGAAGCCGTTCTCGGGATCGGAGGTCGCGCCGTCGTCGATCTTCAGGAGCTTCTTGAGGTGGATCAGCGGCAGCAGCTTGTTGCGCAGCCGCAACACCGCGGTGTCCTTGATCCGCTCGATGCGGTGCTCGGAGTTGGCCCGCGCCCGCACCAGCTCGACCACGGCGAGCTGCGGGATCGCAAAGCGGTCACCGCCGGCTTCCACGATCAGGGCGGAGACGATCGCGAGCGTCAGCGGGATCTTGATGGTGACGGAGGCGCCCTCGCCGGCCACGCTCTTGATGTCGATGGTGCCGCCGATCTGGTCGATATTGGTGCGGACCACGTCCATGCCGACGCCGCGGCCGGAGACCGAGGTGATGGCGGCGGCAGTCGAGAAGCCCGGCGCGAAGATGAACTTGTGGATCTGCGCCTCGGTCATCTTCTCCAGTTCAGCCTCGGTGACGAGACCGTTCTGGACTGCCTTGGCCTTGATCCGCTCGGTGTTGAGCCCGCGGCCATTGTCGGCGATGCAGATGATGATGTGGCCGCCCTCGTGATAGGCAGAGAGCCGGATGGTGCCCTGCTCGCCCTTGCCGGCGGCGACCCGCTCGGCCGTGGTCTCCAGGCCGTGGTCGGCGGAGTTGCGCACCATGTGCGTCAACGGATCCTTGATCAGGTCGAGCACCTGGCGGTCGAGCTCGGTGTCGGCGCCGTGCATCTCCAGCTCGATCTGCTTGCCGAGTTCGCCGGAGAGGTCGCGGACGATGCGGGGCAGCTTCTGCCAGGCGTTGCCAATCGGCTGCATCCGCGTCTTCATGACGCCTTCCTGCAGCTCGGCGGTGACGTTGGACAGACGCTGCAGCGGCACCTTGAACTCGGTGTCCTCGTTGCGGCGGGAGATCTCCAGCAGCTGGTTGCGGGTCAGGACCAGCTCGGAGACCATGGTCATGAGATGTTCGAGGGTGTCGACGTTGACCCGGATCGACTGGTTGGCGATCTTGTCGCCTTCCGGGACGTCGCCCTCGGCGGCAGCCGCCTTGCGGGCCGGCTTCTTCGCGACCTCGGCGGGCTCGGCTGCGGCAACCGCAGCAACCGCAGGCGCGGCGGGTTTGGCGACAGGCGCGGGGACGACCACTTCGGGCGCGGTCTCGCGGAAAGCGCGTTCGAGTTCGTCGAGCGAGACCTCGCCGGGGCGCAACGGACGCTCCAGCGTCTGCACCACCAGCGTGCCTTCGGACATCGCCGGCTGCACGGGAGGTGCGGCGACCTCAGGCATTTCTTCAGCTGCAGCAGCGGCCATGGCGGCCATGCCGCGCTCGACCATGGCTTCCAATTGATCGATCAGATCGCGGTCGTCGCCTTCAGGCTCGGCCTCGGTGGCCTCGAGCCCTGCCAGGATCTCCTTGATGCGGTCGATCGAGGACAGGATCAGTGTCACGGCCTCAGCCTTGACCGGCATGCCGTCGCGGAATTTACCCATCAGGGTCTCGCCGGCATGCGCCAGCGCTTCCAGCCGCGGCAGGCCGAGGAAGCCGCAGGTCCCCTTGATGGTGTGCACCAGGCGGAAGATGTTATCGAGAATCTTCGCGTTGTTGGGGTCCTGCTCGAACCGAACCAACTGGTTGTCGACCGTGTCGAGGCTCTCGCCGGTTTCGGTCAAGAACTCCCGCAACAGGTCGTCCATCGGAATCGGCCCCCTCAAAGTGCTACGGAACGATCGGCTCCTACCGATAACTCCGCCGGCTTCACGGCGACGTTAATTTCGCAGTCCGTGCAAATACGGACGATGAGGCGTTTCAAATAGTTGAACGAAGCATCGCAATGTAGCCGCCAATCTCGAAAGAACAGGCACTTACCGACGGCATGGATAAATCTGTGTCGGATGCATCGTCGTGGTTTGAATCAAATCGCAGCAGACGGCCGTTAAGCTTGGTAGAGGCACGCGATCTCGCGGCACCAAGCGCTTAGCACGACAGCGTGATTGCGGCCTGCAACTCCTGATTGAGATACTCAGGTCACCTGACGACACGCAAAAGCAAAGGCGGCGGAGTTTCCCCGCCGCCCCCATATTCGATGTCTGTTGCAGCTATCCTTAGCGGAGCAGCTGGAGAACGCTCTGCTGCGACTGGTTGGCCAGAGCCAGCGCGGACACCGCGATCGACTGGCGGGTCGACAGCGCCTGGCTGTTGGCCGCTTCCTCGTTGGTGTCGGCCAGCGTCAGGTTGGACGAGCCGGTCTGCAACACGTTGATCAGGTTCTTGTTGAAGTCCTGGCGGATCTGCACGACCGAGAGGTTCGAACCGAGCGACGACGCTTCCGAGCGGAGCGTGTCGGAGGCCGAGCCGAGCTTGGCAACGATGGCGTTTGCCGAGGTGCTGTCCAGGAAATCGGTGCCAGCCGTCAGCGAACCGAGACCAAGGCCGCCGGCGTTAAAGGTCACACCCGAGATGTTGAGGGTGGACTTGCCGGTTTCATTGAACGTCAGCTTCAGATTGTCGCCGTTCAACAGGTTGACGCCGTTGAAGGACGAATCCTGGGCGGTCGTCGTAATCTGCTGGATGATGACGTTGTACTGGCTGACGAGGTTGGCGCGGGTCGCCTGCGAGGTCGGATCGGAAACGGCGGCATTGACCGTGCCGACCGTTGCAGTGGTGGTGCCCGCAATGTCGACGCCTTCACCGGTCGGGGCGGTGCCCGTCTTGGTGATGGTCTGGCTGGCGGCATCGTTGGTCGAGGTGAAGGTCAGCGTATCGGCGGTCGCGGAGAGCGACGCGGAGACGGCAACGCCGTTCGAAGCCAGCACGCTGTTGAGCTGATCGAGCGTCTGGACGGTCGCGGTGCCCGCACCGGTCGAGAAGCTCGAACCGACCGTGACCGCGAGCGAGCCGGTGGCGGTCTTGAAGGTGATGACCGAACCGCCGAGCTTGCCGGCATTGAGGTCGGTGGCCACCGTGGTGCCGGTGCCGGCGCCAGTACCGGTGACGTCGACATTGGCCTTGGTCGAGTAGCCGACCGGGCTCTGCAGCACCTGG
>NZ_JYMU01000073.1:0-91156 GCF_000938235.1 Bradyrhizobium sp. LTSPM299 | reverse complement strand
GGCCGGCCCATCGCTTCACACAGCCCTTCCGCATCCCGCCCGTCGTTCTTGTTCCGCATCACGTAGGGCTTCACCAGCTGTGGGGCCATCAGCTTCACCTCATGGCCGAGCTTGCGGAGCTCCCGCGCCCAATATTGCGAAGCCCCGCAAGCCTCCATCCCGATCACGGTCGCCGGCAGTTTGCCGAAGAACTCCAACACCCGGTTGCGCGAAAGCTTCTTGCGCAGCACCGGCCGCTCCGACGCATCAACCCCATGCAGCACAAAAATATGCTTCGACGTATCCATTCCAATTCGGATAATCTCTCCCACGGACGGCTCCTTTGTCTGAGATTTGCAACAACCTCATTCTGGCACACTGATGCCGTAGGGGGCCGTCCACACCATCAACCACAGGATTGCGTTGTTGAAGTGAGCTGTGGCTCCAACGTCGCGCAACAATCGGCATTTGGGGTTATGGGTCCCGGGTCAAGCCCGGGACGACAATGAGTTTGTGGCGCGGTTTGCGAGTCAGACACCAGCGTTCTTAACGCCCGATGGTGCGGATGCGGCCCCTTGCCTCCGTCGCCGCCGCAAGCGAGAGTGCTGCCGCCGGGACGACCTTTGCGCAGAGACAACCATGACGGGACTGAGCTCGGGCGGAAGCCACCTGCTGAATCCGGAGCAGCGCATGGCGATGGTGCCGGTGACGTGCGCGGCGCATTCCGGCGGCTTCGGCTGGCGCGGCCTGCGTGTCGAGGACTATCCGGACCTGCCGCCGAGCGACATCAACTGCGCCGGCATGAACGCGCATCTTTTGGTCTATCACACCAGGGCGCTCGACGGTGAGTTTCATCACGAATGTGCTGACCGCACGACGCGGACGCGGTTGCGCACCGGCGAGCTCAGCTTCATTCCGGCACGTGCCGACAATCGCTGGCTGTTCGGCGAAGGCCGCCCCTGCGCGATCCATTTGATGATCGACGAGGACCTGTTCGCGCACAATGCCGGGCAGGACGGCGCGAATGCGCTGACAGCTCTGCGCGACGACTTTCAGTTCACCTCGCCCGAACTGCAGGCGCTGGTGCGCCTGTTCGCCCTCGAACTCGCCAATGGTGGCCTCAATGGCCCGCTCTATGTCGAGGCGCTGGGGACCGCGCTGTCACACTGGATCATGCGGGAATTCGGCGCGGCGCTGCCGCTGCCGGCCGCGACGAACCATCGTGGCCCCGCGCTCGACCGCGCGATCGACCTGATCCACCAGGAATATTACCGGACGATCGGGCTCGACGAACTGGCCGGCCTCACCGGCCTCAGCCGCGCGCAGTTCATCCGGCGTTTCCGTGCCGCGTTCGGCAAGGCGCCGCATGCCTATTTGATCGACTATCGCATCGCGATCGCCAAACAGCGGCTGAAGCTGCCAAGGCCCGTGAGCTTTGCCGACCTCGCGCTGGAACTCGGTTTCGCCGACCAGAGCCACTTCCACCGGCACTTTCGCGCGCTGACCGGGGCATCGCCGGCGGCCTTCCGGCGCAGCGTGTTGACGTGATCCGAACGTTCAATTCGCCTGCGCCGAAGCTGCAATACCAGATATCACCGACGATGGTAGTGACCTCTCGTTCATCCTTCGGGGAGAGGTCACCATGCTCGAGATTGCCGGCAACACGATCTTCCTGACCGACAGCGGCGGCGACCGTCCGGCGTTGCTGTTGGTTCATGGCATCATGATGAGCCACGAGGTCTGGCAGCATCAGGTCGCAGCCTTCGCGGGCGACTATCGCGTGGTGTGCGTGGACCTGCGCGGCTTTGGCCAATCCAGCGCACACACGCCGGACATCAGCTTTGAGGATCACGCCGCCGATCTCGCCCAACTCATCGCGCAACTCGGCCTGAAGAATGTCACGCTGGTCGGCTGGTCGATGGGCGGCGCCATCGCACAACTGTTCGCCGCGACATATCCGCAGACGCTCGCACGCCTGGTGCTGGTCGACACCACGCCGCAATTGCTGGCAAGCGAGAGTTTCCCGCACGCTTTGCCGGTCGAAGCGGCGATGCAACTCGGCCAGCTCCTGAGCGATTTCGCGCAAGGCTGCGCCGCCTTCTCAGGCATGATTGCCCCTGAAGATGCCGCGGCAACGCGCCTTATCACCGGGATCGCGGCGGCCACCTCGCCGGCGGTCGCGCTCGCCGCCTTTGCCAGTTCGGGACCGCGCAGCCTGATCGACCTGCTGCCCAAGATCACAACGCCGACGGCAGTGATCGCTGGCGCCGACGACGGCATATGCCTCCCGGCCGCCAGCACGTACCTCGCCGCGCACATCCCGGGCTGCACCCGCCCGGTGGCATGGATCGAGGGCGCGGGCCACGCGCCGTTCCTGACGCGCCCGGCGCAGTTCAACGCCGCGCTGCGG
The DNA here is from genome assembly GCF_000938235.1 of Bradyrhizobium sp. LTSPM299. Lineage (NCBI taxonomy): Bacteria > Pseudomonadati > Pseudomonadota > Alphaproteobacteria > Hyphomicrobiales > Nitrobacteraceae > Bradyrhizobium > Bradyrhizobium sp. LTSPM299. Next base: position 88,767 of record NZ_JYMU01000073.1, on the reverse strand, counting down.
GCGGCGCTGGCGGATTGATCACCGGCGAGAAGTGCCTCAAGGCGACGGGCGCAGCGACAATCAGCGGCACAGGGCTATCCCCTCGTCATTCCGGGGCGCGCCACTTGGCGCGAGCCCGGAATGACGACAGGAGAGGCCGCGTCGTGCGACCTCAGTGCACCGCCGCGTACAGGATCTTATCCTGCGTCGCATCAGCGGCGTCGAATTCGGCGACGATGCGGCCGGTGCGGGCGACCAGGATGCGGTCGGACACCGCGAGGATTTCCGGCAAATAGGACGAGATCACCACCACGGCCTTGCCCTCGTCGGCGAGACGGCGGATCTCGCTGTGGATATGCGGGATGGTGCCGACATCGACGCCGCGCGTCGGCTCGTCGAAGATGATGATCGAGGGGTCCTGCACCAGCGTCTTCGCCAGCACCACCTTCTGCTGGTTGCCGCCGGACAATTCGACGATCCGCGCCTTGCGCTGCAGGGCGCTGATCTTGAGGCGCTCGACCCAGTAACTGGCGAGCTTGCTGCGCCGGGTGCGCGACAGCAAGAAACTCCAGCCCTTGCGGGTGGCGAGGCTGCCGATATAGACGTTGTCGTCGACCACCATGGTCTCGAAGAAGCCGTTGGCCTTGCGGTCCTCGGTGATGTAGGCGATGCCGTCATTGATCGCCTGCCGCGGCACGCGGTAGCGGATCGGTTTTCCCCGCAGCCGGATGGTGCCGCCATTGACCAGGTTACGCTTCAGCGCGCCGTAGATCACCTTGGCAATCTCGGTGCGGCCGGAGCCGATCAGGCCGGCGATGCCGACCACCTCGCCGGCATAGACCGAGAACGACATGTTCTTGACCGCCATGCCCATGGTGACGTTCTCGACCGTCAGCACCTTCTCGCGGCGCTGATGCGTCTTCTCTCTTCGCCCATAAACCGCTTGCGCCACCTCGCGGCCGACCATGTGCTGCACCAGCGCATCGCGCGTGAGCTGCTTGGCCGGCGCCGTGATCACCAGTCTGCCGTCGCGCAGCACGGTGATGCGGTCGGCGATCTGCAGCGATTCCTCCAGCGCATGCGAGATGTAGATGATCGAGACGCCGCGGGCGCGCAAATCGCGCACCAGATGGAAGAAGTGGACGATCTCCTCCGGCGTCAGGCTCGCGGTCGGCTCATCGAAGATAATGATGCGCGCCTTGTTGTAGATCGCGCGCGCGATCTCCACCATCTGCTTCTTGGCGGTTCCGAGCAGACCGACGGGAGTAGCCGGATCGACGTGGAAGTTGAGCGACTGCAGCAGCTGCTGGGCCTGGATGTTGAGGGTGCGGAAGCGCGTCAGCAGCTTTTCATTGCCGAGCTCGATGTTCTGCGCCGCCGTCATGGTCGGCACCAGGCTGGTCTCCTGATAGACCATGCAGATGCCGGCGTTGAGCGCGTCGCGCGGCTGCTCGAATTTGGCAGGTCTGCCGTCGAGCATGTAATCGCCGGAGGTGAGATTGATCGCGCCCGCGATCGCCTTGCACAGCGTCGACTTGCCGGCGCCATTCTCGCCGACCAGCGCATGGACCTCGCCGGGATAGAGATCGAAATTGACGCCCTCGATGGCGTGGACGCCGCCATAGATTTTCGAGCCGTTGGTGATCTGCAGCACCGGCTCGCGGGCCACCGCGGGCTGGACGCTTGAGGTCGCCTGCATCACGCCATCATTCATCGCAGGTCTCCCGAATAGAGCAGCAGGCGTCCGGCGCCGCGAGCCGCGATGACGACGCCACGGTCGGTGGCGCAGGCGGCGGTGATGCCATGGAAGCGGCCGCCGGCACGGCTGTGCAGACTGTCGGTCGCCTCGCCGTCGGCGTCGAGATGCACCAGCAGACCGTAGGAGCGCGGCGGCGCCCACGGCTTCTGGATGCCGAGCGCCTTGACCGCCCCGATCTGCATCGGCTCCAGGCAATCACTGCCGCCGATGAGCGCGGGTGCGACCCAGTGATCGGGCGGGATCGTCACCATCATCTCCTCGCGGAAATCGTCTTCCTTGAGCACGAACTCGATCAGATGGGTGCGGCGGGCGAATACGCCGAGCAACAGCCCGCCGTGGCCGTCCGGATGCAGCCGCGCCGGATAACACGGCATGTTGCCGGCGACGATCTCGCGCGCACCGAGGCCGCTGCCATCAAGCGCGAAGCGGCTCAGCCGATGCGCCCAGCTTTCCGACAGCCACAGGCCCTTGCCACCAGCGGCGACGGTCACGCCATAGGGATATGGCAGGTCACGCAGCAGCACCTGCGGATTGCCGAGATCAGCACCGCAGGCGATCAGGCGGCCGCTCGACCGCTTCTCCATCAGATCGTGGCGCCATTCGGCCGGGCGGCGGCCGGCGCTGCCTTCGACCGCATAGATGCGGCCATCAGGCGCCGCGGTCACCGATAGAAGTCCCGCGAGTGCGCTGCCGTCGGCAGCCTCGAGCCACTGAGGATTGGGCTTGGCCGGATCGATGGCAGCAAGGCCCCTGCCCGCGACGCAAACCAGCAGCCGGCCGTCCGGATGAAGCGCAAGCCCACCGGCGTCATCCTCAAGCTCGGCGACGATCGCGCGCGTCGAGAAATTGTCGCCGCTGAGTTTCAGCACGCGCCGTTCCGCCGAGACGTAAACCGCGCCGTCGCCGGCCGAGATCACGTCGTCCACACCGGGTAGCGGCTCGCCGATCGCAGTAGCCGTGTCGAGCCGGTCGTTCGGGCTCAGCGCGCCGTCGAGCGGCGGGATCGCGCTGTCGACGCCATCGCGATCGACGACGCTTCTGATGTCGCGCAACAGATGATCGAACAGTCCCATTACGTCGTCACCCTGCTTTTGGCGCCCCAATAGGCCTCGTATCCGCTCCAGCTGTCATCGACGCCGTCGAGCTTGATGCGGCCGATCCGGTTGTTCTCGAGACCGCCGAGATAGAGATAGCCCTCATGCTCGCGCATCGAGGTCAGCACTGAATGCGAGGTCCCGGTCGGGTCCCACCAGGATTCCAACGCCTCGCCCTTCTCGTTGAACTTCAGCACGCAGCCATGATTGAGCCCCGGCGCCAGCCACTCGTCGGCCGGCACCTGCTTCACCATGCGCAGCCGGAAGCCGGGCTTGCGCGCCGAGAGATCGAAGGTCGGCGTGCGGATGCCGACCAGCGCGAGCCAATAGGTGCCGTCGGAGGCCCGGTTGATGTTGTCGGGGTTACCCGGCAGCTCGTCGATCAGCACTTCAGTGCGGCCCTTGTTCGGCCCCGCGATCCAGTAGCGGAAGATCTTGCAGAGCGAGGTCGAGGCGATCAGCACCGACTGGCCGTCATGCGAGACGCAGACGCCGTTCGGGAAATAGAAATGGTTGATCACGGTGCGGGTCGTTTTCGTCTTGGGATCGTAGCAGACCAGGCGGCCGTTCGGCCGCGCCTCGAGAATGTCGAGGGTGTTGGTCGTCATCTCATAGCGCGTGGTGCAGTCGCTGAAATAGATCTTGCCGTCGGGCGCGATGTCGAGATCGTCGGCCATGCGCAGGCGGGAATCGTCGTTCAGCTTGTACCAGGTGCGGTTGGTCTCATCGGTGACCTTGAACACCTTGCCGTCGGGCGCGATGCCGTAGACACCCATGCCGGCGACGGCGACGATCAAATTCTCGTCGCGGTCGAACTGCATGCCGAGCGGCCGGCCACCGATATGGGCGAACACCTCGCGGGTCTCGAAGTTCGCGCCGGAGAAGCGGATCACATTGCCGTCGCGGGTCGAGCCGTAGACCCGGCCCTGGCGGTCGACGATGACGTCCTCGGGACCTTCGACCTGATCGATGCCGATCGCCTGCGCATTGATCAGCCGATCGTTCTGCGCATAGGCCGATCCGGAGCCGCGCTGCACTGATGGCGCCGCCGCCAGCGCCACATAGGCCGGGTTGACGTAGATCTTCTGGATCGCCTTGCCGCGGTTCTTCGACCATTTGACGTCGATGCCGACGGCCGCGAGCAGGATCATGCCCGTCACCGCCGAGGTGACATAGCCGGGGATGCCCATGCGGACGAGGCCGTTGATCAGCAGGAAGACGATCAGCGCGCCGATCATCGCCCGCCACACCGTGCCCTTGCCGCCGGCGAGCGAGACGCCGCCGAGCACCACCGCGGTGAGCGCCTGGAATTCCCAGCCGACGCCGGTGGTGGAATCCGTCGACGCCTGACGTGCAGCGTAGAAAATACCGCTCGCCGCGCACAGCGTGCCTGACAGCACATAGGTCATGAACAGCATCAGGCGGACGCGGATGCCGGCATGGCGCGCCGCCTTGCGGCTGGCGCCGATCGCGGTGAGATGCCAGCCATAGCGCGAGCGCGACAGGAAGATGTGACAGATCAGCAGCACGACAAAGAGAGTCGCCGCATTGATGGGGATGCCGAGCACGCTGCCGCCGCCGATGAAATCCCAGGCGTCGCTGTCGACCGAGTTGGTGGCGAACACCTGCGCATAGCTGGTGTTGAGCAGATTGACCGAGGCGCGCAGGATGATCAGCGTCACCAGCGTGGTCAGGAACGGCCGCGTCTTGAGGAATCCGATCAGGAAGCCGTTGATGCAGCCGAGCACGGCGCCGACCAGCAGCGTCGCCGGCACCACGAGGCCGACGGGCCATTCGCGGACCAGCAGGAAATACAGCGCGGCGAAATTGCACAGCGCAAAGATCGCACCGACGGAAAGATCGATGCCGCCGGTGACGAGACAGAACCCCATGGCGAGTGCGACGAAGCCGAATTCGGCGAACAGCCGCAGCAGCGACACCGTGTTCTGCACCGAGGCGTAGTCGGGAATGGTGAGCGCGAAATACGTCCACAGCCCGATCATCACCGTGAAGGGAACGACCGGCTCGAACCATTGCTTGAGCAGCAACTCCGACAGCAACAGCCGGGGTGAAAACCGCCGCACCGACGCGGCAAAGGAATCGACAGCCATCGACATCGCCAAGCACTCCCTCGATCATGAGGCGATTGCAGGCAATCGCATCACGATCTCGTCTTTTTATTTGAGCATAATCTTTTCGGAAAACCGGTTCCCACTTTTCCGGATCATGCTTTTGATCAGCCGGCGCGGGACGCTCGCGCCCCGCACCGGCTGCCGCGCCCTTGTTAGTTCTTCTTCAGCGCGAAGCAGTTGCCGCCCGAGGCGTTGGTCTTATCGAGCCAGATCGGCCGCGTGTAATAGGCGAGATTGCGGGTGCCGGGCTTGTCGGCGGAGGTCAGCAGGGTTTCGGCTGCGAACATCAGATCGTGGCCCTGCTCGGTCGCCTTGTAGCTCAGGAACTTGGCGAAGTTACCCGAATTGACCTGGTCGCAATCGAGCTGCGAGCCCTCGCCCGAGGCATACACTTTGACATCGTCGATCTTGCCGGCATTGCGAATGGCTTGCGCTGCGCCCGATTCCATGATGCCCCAGAAGCCGATCGAGGCGCAGAGGTCCGGATGCTGCTGGATCACGGTCGCGGTGACGTTGAGCGCGGTGTTGGCGTCCCAATTGGCGGCCTGGTTGGACACCACCTTGATGTTGGAGTCCTTGTTGAGGACCTCCATGATGCCGCCGACCTGGTCGACGCTGGCGGCCGCGGTCAATTCGCCCTGCACGATCTGGACCTTGCCAGACTTGCCGGAGGAGGTGCCGCAGGCCTTCACGACTTCGGTTGCGAGCATCTTGCCGATCTCGCGCCAGTCGGCACCGACGAAGGCGCCGGACTTGTAGTTCGAGGACATGTTGATCTGGATGACATGCGTACCCTGGCTCTCGGCGCGCTTGAGATCCTTCATCAACAGCGTGACGCTCGGATTCTGCACGATCAGCACGTCGGGCTTCTGGTCGACCAGCGCGGTCAACGCCTGCTGCATCGCCGACGGATTGTTGTTGGGATCGCGCACGATGTACTTCATGCCGCGCCACTCGGCCTCCTCCTGCACCACGCGGCCCCATTCGTCCGACAGCGGCACGCCGAGCGCGATCGGCAGATAGGCGATGGTCTTGCCCGCCAGCGCCTTGTCGTAGGAGGCGCGCAGCTCGCGCGCGGTCTTGGTGCCTTCCTCCTGCGCCGATGCCGCAATTGGCAACGCCGCCAGCGTTACGCCGGCCAGCAGGACAGTCCAGAGCTTCGTCGTCTTCATCGTTTCCTCCACAGATATTCTTGTTTGATTGATTCGTTTTGATTGTATCGATCTCGTTCAGTCGCCCTGGCGCGCGGTCTCCTCGTCACGGGGGTGCAGCCAGTTGTCGAGCACGATCGCGGCCAGCAGCACCACGCCCTTGACGATGTTCTGCACCTCGGTGTTGACGTCCATAATGGTGAAGGCGTTCAGCAGGGTGCCGATCAGAACGCAGCCGACCACGACGCTGAACACGCTGCCGCGGCCACCGATCAGGCTAATGCCGCCGATCACGACGACGAGCACGACGTCGAAGATCATGGTCCCTTGCGTGATCGCCATCTGCATGCTGCCAGTGGTGCCGACCCAGACGAAGCCGGCGACCCAGGCCAGCAGCGCCACGAGCACATGCTCGAGCACGATCAGCGGCCGCAGCGCGACACCGGACAACCGCGCGGCCTCCGGATTGTCGCCCTGCGCGTAGATGAAGCGGCCGATCGAGGTACGCGACAGAAACAGATGCATCGCGATGGCGCAGACCACGAACACCAGGATTGGAACCGGGATGCCGAACAGCCGCCCGGCACCGAGATACATCAGTCCCGGCGCGTCCTTGGGCGCATAGACGACCCAGGCCGGTGCGATCCAGAACGCCAGGCCATAGATGACGAAGCCGGCGGCCAACGTCACGAACAGCGCCGGCGCCTCAACGAAGGCGACCATCACGCCGTTGACGGTTCCGATCAGGATCGCAATCGCAAGCGCGAGCAGCACGGCCGAGAATGTCGACATGCCGTGCTGCATCTCGATCAGCGCAATCGACCACGCGCCCGCCATGATCGCGACCTCGGAGAGGTCGATACCGCGGCTGATCACGATCAGCCCCATGCCGAGGCCGAGCACGCCGAGGATGGAAATGCTGCGCAGCAAATTCAGCAGGTTGGAGACGGTGGCAAAGCCGTTCAGCGTCAGGCCGAACACGATCAGCAGCGCGATCGTGATCAGGAGCACGATCTGCTCCTGGCTCGGCTTGGCGAACATCGAGCTCGCGCGCGATGAAGCGGCCGGGACGGCAACGCCACGCGATGGCGACTGCACGCTCATCATTTCCTCCGGGTCTTCTTTTTTTGATGTCTTCTTTTGGGTCTTATTTTGCTTGAGACTTTAAGAGCCGCGCTTAGTATTCGTCAAATGCATTCGGCAGATACGGATTGATTAAGTTCATGCATGTACGTGACATCGATCTGAACCTGTTCGTCGTGTTCGACGCGATCTACTCCGAGGGCGGCGTCAGCCGTGCCTGTTTCCGCCTTAATCTGACCCAGCCTGCAGTGAGCCACGCGCTCGGGCGGCTGCGCGCCATGTTCAACGATCCCTTGTTCGTGCGGCGCCACCATGTGATGACGCCGACGCCGCTGGCACGCCAGATCATCACCACGGTTCGCCAGGCGATCAACGGCCTGGAGACGACGCTCACCCACACCGACCGGTTCGATCCCGCCAAAACGCCGAAACGTTTCGTGATCGGGCTGCGCAACAACCTCGAGGCGCCGATCCTGAGCGCGCTGGTCAACCGGATCAGCGCGGTTGCACCATTGGTCGAGATCGCAACCGTGCGCTGCGAGCGCAACAACCTGGAGCGTGAGCTGGCCGCCGGCACGCTGGATGTGGCGATCGATACGCTGTTGCCGCTCTCGGCAGAGGTGCGGCGCGCGCAGATCCTGACCGAGCGCATCGCGGTATTTGCCCGCCGCGACCATCCCGACCTCGGCGCGCGGCTCGACAAGAAGACCTATTTGCAGATGGAACATGTCTGCGTGACGTCGCGGCGCAGCGGATTGTCGTTTGAGGATTTCCAGTTCCAGCGCCTTGGCATCCAGCGCACTGTCCGCCTGTTATGCCAGAACTTCGCGACCGCCTGTCATGTCGTGAGCCGGAATAACATGCTGCTGACGGCGTCCGAAAGCGCGGCGTCCGTGCTGGAGCAGCCGGGACTATTGCGACAGTTCCCCTGCCCTTTCCCGATCAGCCCGCACATCAATTATCTGTACTGGCATGCAACCGCCGAGGGTGACACCACGAACCAGTGGCTGCGTGAACAGCTTTTGGCCGCCGCCGCGACGCTCGGACCAAGCGATGTCGGACGCAAGAGCGGTCGAGCCCAGAAGCGCCGGCCGCCGATCCCGGTCGGTCTCGCCGCGGAATGAGTTTTGATCACAGCCCGCTGAGGCCACTGTCGACCGCGAGCGTCTGCGCGGTGACATAGACACTCTCGTCCGACATGAAGAACAGCACGGCATAGGCGATCTCCCATGCCGTCGCCTGGCGGCCGAACGGAACCTGGCTCTTGCCGCGCGACGGACGGCCGGCGCCGGCTTCGCGGCCGTTCGGCGTGTCGACGAGGCCGGGATAGACCAGATTGGCGCGGATACCGCGCCGCGCGCCCGTGTGAGCGATGTTGCGCATGAGACCACCGAGCGCGGCCTTGGAGGAATCATAGACCGCCATCTGCGATCCCGCCTTCAGCGCGGCGATCGAGGAGATGAAGACGATCGAGCCGCCATTGTCGAACTTCGGCAAGGCGGCGCGGCAGCACAGCATCGGACCGCGGACATTGACGTCGTAAATCCTGTTCCACTCCTCCGTGCTGACATTGTCGAGCCCGGTCTTGCCGAAGGTGCCGATGTTCAAGACCATGCCGTCGAGCCCGCCCATGGTCTGGTGCGCCTCGCCGATCATCCTGACGACATCAGCCTCGGCGGTCACGTCGGCGGCGATCGCAAAGCCGCGGCCACCATCGGCCGTAATGCGCGCAACCGTGTCTTCGGCGGAGGCGCGGTTGAGATCGGCGACGGCGACCTGCGCGCCCTCGCGTGCGAACAGCAGGCTCATGGCGCGGCCATTGCCAATCGGATCGGTTGCGGCGTCGAACACGCGCTGGCCCCCGCCAACAACGAGGATGCGACGTCCCTCGAGGCGGCCCCGTCCCGGCGCGGTGCCTGACGATTCCGCGCTGAGGGGACGCACGTAACGTTCCGCCTTGGCGTCGAGCGAAGCTTCCGACATCTCAGTCGCTCCGCTTCTTGCCGCCGTCGAACACGGCCATGCCGGCCGCGGGATCGAGATCGGTCTCGGTCGCCTCGGTCAGGCGCGCCATCATCATGTAGAAGCCGAGCGCGACGATCGCCTCCACGATCTCCTGGTCGCTGAAATGCTGGCGCACGCCCGCAAAGGCGACATCGCCGACGCGAACGTTTTCGACGACCTCGCGGCCGAACACCAGCAGCGCGCGCTCCGCGCCATTCAATGCCGCGCCGCTGTAGTCGGCGCGCTCCACCGCATCGATCTGTGCTTGTGTCACGCCGACGCCGAGCGCGATCGGAACGTGTTGACGCCATTCGTAGGCACCGCCTTCGAGCTGCGCCGCCTGCAGGATCAGCAGCTCGCGATTGACCGCCGAGAGCTTCTGCTTGTGCAGGATCGAGTTGCCGAGCCGCATCGCCGGGATCATGTTGGCCTCGGCATGGGCCATCATGCGGAAAATGTTGAGCTTGACCGGCATGCGGTCGAACGAGGCGCGGATGTCTCCGCCCGTCGTCTCCGGATCAATCAGGGGCAACCTTGCCACGCGTCTCTCCCTTGGTTTTTCGTTGTTTCTTGTCTGAGGTGTCAGAATCCTTGGCCGCAATCAGCGACAGGAAGAAGGCGAGATAGCGCTCGATCGCCTCGATCACCAGCGGCCGCGGCGAAGCCTGCGCGCCCATCACATAGTGCTCAAGGCGGATATAGATCAGGCCGGCCGCGAACAGCCGCGCCGCCTCGCGCGGATCCGACGTGGAGATCAGACCGGCCAGCGCAAAACCGCGAAAATAGTCAGTCATCAAATTCTGCTCGCGCGCGTAGAAATGGTCGGCGAATTTGGCGCGGATGCCGGGCACGCGATTCCGCTCGGCAGTGATCACCTTCTGGAACTGATGCTCGCGCGGATCGGACCATTGCTCGACCAGATCGAGTGCGAACTGGCGGCAGAACGCCGCCGGCTGCCGCGCGAGTTGCCGATAGCGCGGCGCCTCGAGCCGGTCGGCCGAACTCGCCGGGCCGTGCTCGCTGACGATCGCCTCCAGGATCGCAGCCTTGCCGGGAAAATGGTTGTAGAGGCTGCTCTCGCGGATGCCGACGCGGCGCGCCAGTTCGCGCATCGAGGCGCCCCCATAGCCGCTTTGCGCAAACAGATGCAGCGCCTCGGTGAGGATGCGTTCGCGGGTGGATGATACGACCGCCCCGGCCGTGCTGGATGTGGAGACAGCCATGTAGCCTTGACTAACGAACGATCGTTCGCTAGTCAACCGTACGAACGATCGTTCGTCTGAGTTCTCGCGTTTCAACTCCGTCCCGAAGAGGCGGAGAGCAATTTGGGGAGATCATGTCATGGCGCGCTTCGTCCGCACTCATGTGCGCGCGGCCTGCATCCTGCTGCCGCTGCTCACTTCTGTCGCCGCACAGGCCGAGAGCGCCAAATACGATAGCGGCGCCGACGACAAGACGATCAAGATCGGCACAACAGCGCCGCTTTCCGGCCCGGTCTCGGCCTTCGCGCAAATCGCCAAATCGGCCGAAGCCTATTTCCGCAAGGTCAATGACGACGGCGGCGTCAATGGCCGGCGCATCCAGATGATCATCGCCGACGACGCCTACAGCCCGCCGAAGACGGTGGAACAGACGCGGCGTCTGGTCGAGAGCGATGAGGTGCTGCTGATCTTCGGCGGCGTCGGCACGCCGACCAACAGCGCCGTGCACAAATATCTCAACGACAAGAAGGTGCCGCAGCTCTACCTGGGCTCCGGTGCGGCGAAATGGGACGACCCGAAGAATTTCCCGTGGACGGTCGGCTGGCAGCCGACCTATCGCGACGAGGCGATCGCTTATGCCAAATATATCAAAGCGAGCCATCCCAACGCCAAGGTGGGGGTGCTCTATCAGAACGACGATCTCGGCAAGGACTATCTGAAGGCGATCGAGGAAGGTCTTGGCGGTGGCGAAGCGATCGTGGCGCAAGCGCCTTACGAGACATCAGCGCCCACCATTGATACGCAGATCCTGCTGTTGAAGAGCAGTGGCGCCGATGTGGTGCTGGTCGCGGCAACGCCGAAATTCGCGGCACAGGCGATCCGCAAGATCGGCGAGATCGGCTGGAAGCCTGTCACCATCATCTCCAACGTCTCGGCCTCGATCAGCGGCGTGCTCGAACCCGCTGGCAAGGACAATTCCACCGGCGTGATCTCAAGCCAGTATTTGAAGGACTCGACTGATCCATCGCTGAAGGACGATGCCGGCTATAAGGAATGGGTCGCCTTCATGGACAAGTACTTGCCCGACGGCAACAAGAGCGACTGGCTGAATGTCTACGGCTACACCATCGCGCAGACGCTGGTCGCGACACTGAAGGCGGCCGGCAACGACCTCACCCGCGCCAATGTGATGAAGCAGGCGACCAGCCTGAAGGATTTGCATCTGCCGATGCTGATCAACGGCACCGCCGTGAATAATTCGCCGGACCACTTTACGCCGATGACGAGCCTTCAGCTGATCCGTTTCGACGGCACGCGCTGGGTGCCGTTCGGCAACCTCATCAAGAACTGATCGTCGGATGCGGCAGATCACGATCGGCAACATGCGGATCGACCGTCTGGTCGAAATCCCCTCGCTTGCCTTCGACAAAAAATGGCTGTTCGCCAACGTCACCGACGAGGTGATTGCGGCCAATCGCTCCTGGCTCGATCACCGTTATATCGAGCCGGAAACCGGCCGCTTCATTCTCAGCCACCACTCCTACCTGGTGCGCACACCGCGCTGGACCGCTGTTGTCGACACCTGCTGCGGCAATCACAAGCCGCGGCCGCGCGTGCCGGCGTGGCACCAGCTCAACCAACCCTATCTGGAGAACATGGCCGCGCTCGGCGTGCGGCCCGAGGACGTCGACTTCGTGATGTGCACGCATCTCCATGTCGATCATGTCGGCTGGAACACACGACTGATCGAGGGACGTTGGGTACCGACCTTTCCGCGCGCGCGCTACCTGATGGGACGCGCCGAGTACCAGCACTGGGACGCCGCGCACAGGGCGACCCCAAAAACGCCGGTCAATCACGGCTCGTTCGAGGATTCCGTGCTGCCCGTCGTCGCGGCGGGACAGGCCGAGTTCGTCGAGACCGATCACCTCCTGTTCGACGACCGCGACGCGCGCTTGCGCTTCGCGCCTGCGCCGGGCCACACCGTCGGCAACATGCAGATACATCTCAACGGAGGCAATGATCACGCCGTGATGTCGGGCGACGTCATCCATCACCCGATCCAGTGCGCCGCGCCGTGGCTGTCGAACGCAGCGGACGCCGATCCCGCCGCGGCCGTGTCGACGCGCCTCGCGCTACTCGAGGAACTGGCGGACACGCCGAGCTACCTGCTGACCGGCCACTTCCCTGCCCCGACCGCCGGCCGCGTGGTCACCCATGGCGACGCGTTCCGCTTTCGGTTCGAGGATTAGTGCGCAGATCGTCGTTACGAAGGGATGCGCTCCCTCCAGGGATGCCGGGACCGAGGCCAAATAGCGCGGTCCAGCCATGCGGTTCCGCGCTTGAAACGGCGGGCCCGGGCGGGCATAAGGACGGCGTCTTCCCTAAAAAATGCCCATAGCCCAAGGATTTGAGAAGGATTTACGATGCCCGCCTATCGCTCCCGCACAACCACCCACGGCCGCAACATGGCGGGTGCACGCGGCCTCTGGCGCGCCACCGGCATGAAGAACGAGGATTTTGGCAAACCGATCATCGCGGTGGTCAATTCCTTCACGCAGTTCGTGCCGGGCCATGTGCATCTGCAAAACCTCGGGCAACTTGTCGCGCGCGAGATCGAGAAGGCCGGCGGCGTCGCAAAGGAGTTCAACACCATCGCCGTCGACGACGGCATCGCGATGGGCCATGACGGCATGCTCTACAGCCTGCCCTCGCGCGAGCTGATCGCCGACAGCGTCGAATACATGGTCAACGCGCATTGCGCCGACGCGATGGTCTGCATCTCCAACTGCGACAAGATCACGCCCGGCATGCTGATGGCGACGCTGCGGCTCAACATCCCGACCGTGTTCGTCTCGGGCGGCCCGATGGAGTCGGGCAAGATCGTGCTCAAGGGCAAGAAGCGCGCGGTCGACCTGATCGACGCCATGGTGGCAGCGGCCGATTCCAACGTCACGGACGAAGAAGTCGACATGATTGAGCGTTCGGCCTGTCCGACCTGCGGCTCCTGCTCGGGCATGTTCACGGCAAATTCGATGAACTGCCTGACCGAGGCGCTGGGCCTGGCGCTGCCCGGCAACGGTTCGGTGCTGGCAACCCATGCCGACCGCAAGAGCCTGTTCGTCGAGGCCGGTCATCTGATCGTCGACCTCGCCCGCCGCTATTACGAGCAGGACGACGCCAAGGTGCTGCCGCGTAACATCGCGAACTTCAAGTCGTTCGAGAACGCGATGACGCTCGACATCGCGATGGGCGGCTCGACCAACACCGTGCTGCATCTGCTCGCCGCCGCGCGCGAAGGCGAAGTGCCGTTCACGATGACCGACATCGATCGCCTGTCGCGCAAGGTCCCCGTGCTGTGCAAGGTCGCACCCTCGGTGCCTGATGTCCACATGGAAGACGTGCATCACGCCGGCGGCGTCATGGCGATCCTCGGCGAACTCGATCGCGCCAGGCTGCTCACGACCGATGGGCCGACGGTGCACACCGCGACCCTGGACGATGCGCTCAACCGCTGGGACATCGTGCGGACCACGAGCGAGAAGGTGCGCAATTTCTACATGGCAGCGCCAGGCGGCGTGCCGACCCAGGTAGCGTTCAGCCAGGATCAGCGCTTCGACGACGTCGATCTCGACCGCGCTACCGGCTGCATCCGCAACGCCGAGCACGCTCATTCCAGGGACGGCGGTCTCGCCGTGTTGTTCGGCAACCTCGCCGAGGACGGTTGCATCGTGAAGACCGCGGGTGTCGACCAGAGCATTTTGAAATTCTCAGGTCCGGCCCGCATCTTTGAGAGCCAGGACGCGTCAGTCGACGCCATCCTGGGCAACAAAGTGAAGGCCGGCGACGTCGTGCTGATCCGCTATGAGGGGCCGCGCGGCGGCCCGGGCATGCAGGAGATGCTCTATCCGACCAGCTATCTGAAATCGAAGGGGCTCGGCAAAGCCTGCGCACTGATCACCGATGGCCGCTTCTCCGGCGGATCGTCGGGTCTGTCGATCGGTCACGTCTCGCCGGAAGCCGCCGAAGGCGGTTTGATTGGCCTGGTCGAAGAAGGCGATGTGATCGAATTCGACATCCCCAACCGCAAGGTCAACCTCAAGGTCGCGGATGCCGAACTCAAGCGCCGCCGCGAGGCAATGGTCGCCAAGGGCAATGCCGCGTGGAAGCCGGCCGCACCGCGCAAGCGCGCCGTCTCGACCGCGCTGAAGGCCTATGCGGCGTTCGCCAGCAGCGCGGCAAAGGGCGCGGTGCGCATCCTGCCGGAGTGATCGGCGTTACTCTGTAACGACAGATCAGGCGTGAATGTCGGCCGCATCGATCCGGATGCGGTCGGCATGCAACGACCAGTCGCACAGCGCCTGCTGCTCGCAGAATTTGAGTTTTGCGATTTCCGTCGCCTGACCTTCGGACGGGGCGTCGATTTCAAGCGCCCCCTGGCAGACCTCGCGCTCGCGGCCGTTGCCGCCGAGCACGTCCTTCATGAACTGGACGACAAAGCGCGACATGGAATCCTCCCCGCTACGCCGTAGCATCGGACGACTCACATTAGCACTTGCGCCGGGATGGTTGGATTAAATCAGTGCGTCTGATGCGCGAGCGGCTCGGACAGCACGCCTGACTTTACGCGCCGGCCTGAGGCAGGCTGGCGGCGGCGATCGCGACGATCTGCGCAATGCGGCGGCGGATCCTGGCCGGAGCTGCGCGGAGAAATGTCTGGACCTGTCGCATGATCAAGTTCCTTCCGTACCCGGAAGCTGTCGGGCACAGAGCGAACATGGCGATATCAGGCTAAGTCGTCGATATCTCAGGGAAAATAACAACGGACGCGTTGTCGGGCGGGTGTTTGGCAGTGGGTTTGTTGCTGCAATTGGGCTCGTGACGAAGAAGATCTTCTCCAGGGTTTCTGAGCCACATGACGCAGTCGCGCGCGTTTGTGCTCGCGAGTCAGGGACGCGCCGATGGTAGGGTTCCCTCCCCCCTTGCGAGGGGCGGCTTCGCCTACGCTATTTCGGAATAATGGAAGAATGCCGCTGAGTTGCCCGTCGTGTCAAGCTGCCGTGACGAACGGGCAGCCGGTGGCTACTTTGCATGGGGTTGTTTTCGACATTTTGGCAGCGCGCCCCTGCGCCCGGGCTTGTCCCGGCTGATGAGCGCCTCCGCCCTACCCAGGCGCAAACCCAAACGCCTTCTCGAACCTCTTCGCGTACACCGGCCAGACCTCCGGATTGATAATGCGCGGCGGGCGCTTGCCGTCGAGGGCGTCCAAAATCTGTTCGGCGGCGATCTTGCCCATGTTTATCCGGGCCTCACGGGTGACGCCAGCGGTGTGCGGGCTCGCCAGCACATTGTCGAACTGCAGCAGCGGATGATCCGGCGGCGGCGGTTCCTTGTCCCAGACGTCGAGGCCGGCGCCGGCGATGCGTTTTGCGCGCAGTGCCTCTTCCAAAGCTTCCTCATCGTGGATGAAGCCGCGCGCGGTCGTGACGAAGTAAGCGTGCGGCTGCATCAGCGCGAACTCGCGGTTGCTGATCATGCCGCGGCTCTTGTTGTCCAGCGGGCAGGAGATCGAGACGAAATCGGCGCGACGCAGGAGATCGTCGAGCTCGACCTTCTCCCCGCCCCGCTTCGCCATCTCCTCAGTCGTCAGATACGGATCGTAGGCGATCACCTTCATTTGCAGCAGCCCCTTGCAGAGCTCGGCAATACGACGTCCGACATTGCCGAGACCGACGATGCCGACGGTCTTCTCCTTCAGCTCGTTGCCGATCAGGTCGTTGCGGTTGACGTTGGCCTCGCGCCGCAGACGACGGTCCGACTGGATGATCCGCTTCGACAGCGTCAGCATCATGCCGAGCGCGTGCTCGGCGACCGAATTGGCGTTGCCGCCGGACTGGTTGACGACAAGCACGCCCGCCGCGGTGCAGGCATCGACATCGACGGGATCGAAGCCCGCGCCGTTCGACGACACGATCAGCAAATTCGGCGCGCGCTTCAACAACTCGGCATGGGCATGGAAGTGCGGCGCTAGTTCGTCGCGCGCAGCACCAATCTGGTAAGCGTGCGCATCGGCGAGAACCGGCGCAAAGGCCGCCTCCGGCGTATCATTCTCGAGACGGTCGAGCCGGACGTCCGGCCTTTTCTTGAGGATGTCGACATAGATCTCGTGGGCGAGATATTTGACGTAGAACACGCGCTTGTTGTTGACGGTCATGTCTTCGGGCAACCTTCAGTGTGTGAAGCGATAGAGTTTTGCGGGATTCGGCTCATTCCGCCTTCATGCCGGCGGCCTTGATGATCGGCCCCCATTTGTCGTAGTCGGCGTGAATCTTGGCATCGAATTTGTCCGGCGTGCTGCCGATCGGGATCGCGCCAAGCTTGCCGAGCCGTTCCTTGACAGACTCGGTATTCAACGCTGCGACGAAATCGCGCGAAATTTTGGTGACGAGATCAGCGGGCATACCGCCAGGCCCGAGCAGGCCCCACCACACCTCGGTGTCGTAACCCGGCACGGTCTCGGACATGCTGGCAACATCGGGCAAGAAGGGCGCGCGCGAGGCCGTCGTCACCGCAAGTGCACGGACCGTGCCGGCCTGCAACTGCCCGATCGACTCCGGACCATTGTTGAACGACATCGGAATCTGTCCCCCGAGCAGATCGTTTATCGCGGGCATGCCGCCCTTGTAGGGGATCGCGCTCAGATCGATCTTCGCCAAATTGTTCAGAAGTTCGCCGGCGAGATGCGTCGATGTGCCGTTGCCGGCATGCGCATAGGTCAGGCTGCCCGGCTTCGCCTTGACCGCGGCGATGACGTCGCCGACCGACTTGAAGGGTGAATCGGCGCGCACCAGCAGCACGTTCGGCGACGATGCCAGCAGCGAGATCGGTGAAAAATCCTTGAACGTGTCGTAGGGCAGCTTTGGATACAGGAACGGATTGGTGGCGTGGCCGCTAGCCACCATGATCAGCGTGTAGCCATCGCCCGCCGAGGTCGCAATCGTCTGCGAGGCGATCACCCCGCCGGCGCCCGGCCGGTTCTCGACCACGATCGATTGCCCCCATGCCTTGGAAACCACGTCGGCGAGTGTGCGGGTGAGCACGTCGACGCCGCCGCCCGGCGGATAGGGGACGAGAATGTGAACGGATTTGGTGGGGAACGGCTGGGCGGATGCAACGCCGGCCGCGATCATCGCCGCCGCTGCAATGGCCGTCCGCCAGACCCACCCGGCCATGCACGCCTCCCACGCTTATTGTTACCGTCTGTATCGCACGCCGGATCGGCGGGTCGTATCGCCGAAATCCGCAGGTCGCGTTGCGGCCGGGGCATGTTGACAATCCCGCCCACGACGTCAAGTTTTGCCCCGCAAGCGGCCGTCTGCGTCGCGCGATCAGGGAGAACAGGATGGCGGCCGCCTCGCCCAAGGACACGACTCCCTCGCCGACCTGGCACGGCATCGTGCTTGAGACGCTGAAGCGCAACGAGATCCGGCTGGTGCCTTACGTGCCCGACCGGGTGCTGACCACGCTGATCAAGAACCTGCACGCCGATCCCTACTTTACCACCTTCCCGACCGCGCGCGAGGAAGAGGCTGCCGGCATCGTCTCCGGCGCCTGGATGGCCGGGATGCGCAGCGCGGTGCTGATGCAGACCTCAGGCTTCGCCACGCTCGCCAATGTGCTGGCGTCGCTGGCGGTGCCCTACCAGATCCCGCTGATCATGTTCGTCTCCGAGCGCGGCACGCTCGGCGAGTTCAACTACGGCCAGGCGTTGGTCTGCCGCACCATGCGGCCGGTGCTGGATTCGCTGGCGATGGAGCACCACACCATCACCCGGCTCGACGAGCTCGAATTCATCGCCGACCGTTCGATCAAGCAGGCTATCACCACCCAGGCGCCGGTGGCGCTGATCCTCTCGCCGCTGTTGACCGGCGGCAAAGTGTTCGACAAGTGAGATCAGCCATGACACACGCGCGCAACACCAAGGTGATGAACCGCTTCGATCTCACCCAGCGTCTCGTCGCAATGCTGAAGCATGAAGAGGCCGTGATCGGCGGCATCGGCAACACCAATTTCGATCTCTGGGCCGCCGGCCATCGCCCGCAGAACTTCTACATGCTGGGCAGCATGGGCCTCGCATTTCCGATCGCGCTCGGCGTCGCGCTGGCGCAGCCGAACCGGCGGGTGTTCGCGCTAGAGGGCGACGGTTCGCTGTTGATGCAGCTCGGCTGCCTCTCCACCATCGCGACGCTGGCCCCGAAGAATTTGACCATGGTGGTGATGGACAACGGCATCTACCAGATTACGGGCGCGCAGCCGACACCGGCAGCAGGCCATACCGACATCGTGGCAATCGCCGCCGCAAGCGGCCTTGCCAACAGCTCCTGGGCTGCCGACGAAGACGATTTCGAGCGGCTGATCGAGCAATCACTTTCGGCCTCGGGCCCGAGCCTGATCGGCGTGCGCATCGACGACAAGCCCGGCACCGGTGCCACCCGTCGCGACCCCGTGCAGATCCGTGAACGTTTCATGGCCGGCCTCGGCGTGCGCGAACTGCTGTAGGCCCCGTCACGCGTTCAGCCCGCCGCGATCGCGTGATCGGCCATCATCTCGAGCGCGCGTACCAGCGCCGAATGATCCCAGGCCTCGCCGCCATGCGCGGTGCAGGACGAGAACAATTGCTGCGCCAGCGCCGTGCCCGGCAGCGAAATACCGAGCGCACGCGCGCCCTCAAGCGCGAGGTTGAGATCTTTCTGATGCAGGGCGATGCGAAAACCAGGATTGAAATTGCGCGTCACCATGCGCTCGCCATGCACTTCGAGAATGCGCGACGCGGCAAAGCCGCCCATTAGCGCCTGGCGCACCAGCGCCGGGTCGGCACCTGCTTTCGATGCGAACAGCAGGGCTTCGCCGACCGCCTCGATGGTCAGCGCGACGATGATCTGGTTGGCGACCTTGGTGGTCTGGCCGTCGCCATTGCCGCCGACATGGGTGACGTTCTTGCCCATCCGCTCGAACACCGGCTTCATGGTGTTGAAGGCGCGCGCGGGACCACCGACCATGATGGTCAGGCTCGCCGCTTTGGCGCCGACCTCGCCGCCCGACACCGGCGCATCGAGATAATCGGCGCCGAGCGCTTCGATCTTCTTCGCGAAGACCTTGGTCGCCAGCGGCGAGATCGAGCTCATGTCGACGACGATCTTGCCTTTCGACAGCCCTTCCGCGACGCCATCCTTGCCGAACAGCACGGCTTCGACATGCGGCGTATCCGGCACCATGATGATGACGGCGTCTGCTTCCTGCGCGACCTCGCGGCCCGATTTGCAGGCCACGCCGCCACCGGCGAGCAATTCGGGGGCGACCGGCGCAACGTCATGCAGGAACAGGCGATGGCCGGCGGCCTGGAGATGCGCCGCCATGGGACGGCCCATGGTGCCGAGGCCGATGAAACCGATGTCGATCATTGATGATTGTCCCTGGTTGATCACGTCTCGAACGTCTGGGCGGCGTGCCAGCCAAGGCCTTCGACCGTCGAGGTGCGCGGCTTGTATTCGCAACCGATCCAGCCGCGATAACCGATGGCGTCGAGATGGCGGAACAGGAACGGATAATTGATCTCGCCGGTGCCGGGCTCGTTGCGGCCGGGATTGTCGGCGAGCTGCACATGCGCGATCTGCGGCAGGTGCCGCTGCAGGCGGCGCGCGATGTCGCCCTCCATCACCTGCATGTGGTAGATGTCGTACTGCACGAACAGGTTGCTCGAGCGCACGTCGGCGATGATCTGCACCGCCTGCTCGGTCCGGTTGAGGAAGAAGCCTGGGATGCGATGGTGTTGATCGGCTCGATCAGCAACCTGATCCGCTCGCGCGCCAGGGCATCGGCGGCGAAACGGAGATTGTCGAGCAACACCTCGTTCAGCTCAAAGATGTCGGCGTCGCGAGGGGCAACACCGACGAGGCAGTTGAGCTGCCGGCAATCCAGTGCCTTGGCGTAGTCGATCGCGCGCGCGACACCGTCACGGAATTCGTCGACGCGGTCGGGCAGGATCGCGATGCCGCGCTCGCCGGCCGCCCAATTGCCGGCCGGCAGATTGTGCAACACCTGCGTCAGGCCGTGCTCGTCGAGCTGCTCGCGCAGCTCGGCCTTTTCGAAATCGTAGGGGAACAGATATTCGACGCCGCCGAAGCCAGCGGCCTTGGCCGCGGCGAAGCGATCGACGAACGGCATCTCGCCAAATAGCATGGTGAGATTGGCGGCGAATTTCGGCATGGCGTGTCCCTCCCTGCGTCAAGCCGGCTGCAACACGCTGCCCTGGCGCGTTGTGACCGGCGTGTCGGCGAGCGGCAGGTCGAGCACCTCCTCGAATTCGACGATGTTGTCGATCTCGGTGCCCATCGCGATGTTGGTGACGCGCTCGAGGATGAACTCGACCACCACGGGCACCTGAAATTCCGCCATCAGCTCGCGCGCGGTCTGGAACGCCGCCGCGGCGTGATTGGGATCGGTGACGCGGATCGCCTTGCAGCCGAGGCCTTCGGCGACCGCGACGTGGTCGACGCCGTAGACGCCGAGCTCGGGCGCGTTGATGTTCTCGAAGGAGAGCTGGACATGATAGTCCATGTCGAAGCCGCGCTGCGCCTGGCGGATCAGCCCGAGATAGGAATTGTTCACGACGACGTGGATGTAGGGCAGCTTGAACTGCGCGCCGACCGCGAGCTCCTCGATCAGGAACTGAAAATCGTAATCGCCCGACAGCGCCACGATCTCGCGTGCGGGATCCGCCACGCGCACCCCGAGCGCCGCCGGCAAGGTCCAGCCGAGCGGCCCCGCCTGTCCGGCATTGATCCAATTGCGCGGCCCGTAGACGCCGAGGAATTGCGCGCCGGCGATCTGCGATAGGCCGATCACGCTGACGTAAGTCGTGTCGCGGCCGAAGGCGCGGTTCATCTCCTGATAGACCCGTTGCGGCTTGATCGGCATGTCGTCGAAATTGCTCTTGCGCAGCATGGTCCGCTTGCGGTCCTGGCACGCGGCAGGCCACGCTTGGCGCTCCCTGAGCTTGCCGTCCCGGCGCCATTCCTTTGCGACCGTGACGAACAGCTCGAGCGCGGCCTTGGCGTCGGAGACGATGCCGAGATCGGGATTGAACACGCGGCCGATCTGCGTTGGCTCGATGTCGACATGAATGAATTTGCGTCCCTTGGTGTAGGTCTCGATCGAGCCGGTGTGACGGTTGGCCCAGCGGTTGCCGATGCCGAGCACGACATCGGATTGCAGCATATTGGCGTTGCCGTAGCGGTGGCTGGTCTGCAGCCCCACCATGCCGGCCATCAGCACGTGATCGTCGGGGATCGCGCCCCACCCCATCAGCGTCGGCACGACGGGAATGTTGACGGCCTCGGCGAAGGCCACCAGCAGCTCGGAGGCATCGGCGTTGATGACGCCACCGCCGGCGACAATCAGCGGCCGCTCGGCCGCATTGAGCATCTCCAGCGCCTGCTCGATCTGGGCGCGGGTGGCCGACGGCTTGTAGACCGAGAGCGGCGCATACGTCGTGTCGTCGAACTCGATCTCGGCGAGTTGCACATCGAGCGGCAGGTCGATCAGCACCGGCCCGGGACGTCCCGAGCGCATGACGTGGAATGCCTGGCTGAACACCCGCGGCACCAGGCCAGGCTCGCGCACGGTCACCGCCCACTTTGTGACCGGCTTGGCGATCGACTCGATATCGATGGCCTGAAAGTCCTCCTTGTAGAGACGTGCGCGCGGCGCCTGACCGGTGATGCAGAGGATCGGAATCGAATCCGCGATCGCCGAATAGAGCCCGGTGATCATGTCGGTGCCGGCCGGGCCCGAGGTGCCGATGCAGACGCCGATATTGCCTGCCTTTGCGCGGGTGTAGCCTTCGGCCATGTGCGAGGCGCCCTCGACATGGCGCGCCAGGATGTGCCGGATCGATCCGCGCAGCTTCAGCGCCGAATACAGCGGATTGATTGCAGCCCCCGGCACGCCGAAGGCGCAAGTGATCCCTTCCTTTTCCAGGATCCGCACCGCCGCATCAATCGCTCGCATCTTCGCCATATCGCGCCTCGCTCAACTAGGTTGGCTCTGGCGCCATCATCACGGCCGCGAGGCGCGATCTCAACGAATCGGATTTTGTTTCCCGCTGGGTGGGAGGTGACTCGGAAACGCGCGCGAAATCAGCAGGTTGGTTCTGCTTTGCGGTGGAAAGTCTGACGATCGTATCCATCGTCGCGACCAGCGGTGAAAGCCGCATCGGAATTGTTAAGGACAACCGATACAGGTCGTTTGCTGGACAGCAACACATGCTAGCGTTGCAGCGGTGCAATCCAAAGATTTTGCGAATGCTTTTATTTGAACGTTCCCGGGCATTTCGAGCCTCACCTGAAAGCCGGTCATGCTCGGACTGCTGACGTTACCCATCGAATTGTTGCGCATCGCGTTCTATGCTCTGCAAGGGCTCGTCGACGCCGTGAGAGGACGCAAGCGGTTGCGCTTCGAGTTCACGGTCCTGATCAACGCGGCGCGCGAGGCCGTGTGGCGCTTCAGCACGGCCGATTACGTGGTGTTCGATGGACCGCCGGTCATGGAAGTATCGCGCGCACCGGTGCCCGATAGCAAAGGCCTCTGGCTGACACGTCTAAGTGTGAACGGCCAGTCCCGGGCGCAGAGCGTGACACTTGAACTCGAACACGACGAGAACAAGGGGATCATTCGCGCCCGCACGGTGGCGCACGCCCTGTCCGTGCCCCCGGAGGACGGCCGCGATATCGAATCGACGCTCATGGTCGCGGCGACACCCACGGGAACGGTGCTCACCATGTCCCACGAGTTGACCGTGCGCTCCTTGCGCGACCGCATCATTTATCCGATCGGCGTGCGCCGGATGGCCAACCTGATCAAGCAGCAGTGTGAAAAGGAAGCAGGAACCTACAATCGCCTTGCCGCCATAGGCAACACTGGGCTGCTGCTATCAGCCGTGGCCTTCCCGAGCTTCTGCTATCTGCTGGGCTGGAAGCTGGGACTGCTTCTGGCAGTGGTCATCGTCCTGCATGAGGCCGGACACGCCGCGGCGATGCTCATGATCGGCGTCGGTGTGCGCGGCATCTACCTCATTCCCTTCTTCGGTGGCGTGGCTGTTCCCAAGACCGCCTATCGGACCGAAGGCCGGCTCGGCTTCATTGCGCTGATGGGTCCCTGCCTGAGCCTCATTCCGACGCTCGGCCTGGTCGCGATCTACCAAGCAACCGGCCAAATCCATGCAGCACAGGCCGCGGAAATGTTCGCCGTCATCAATGCCGTCAATCTGCTACCGATCTATCCCCTCGATGGCGGGTTGATTCTCAACGCTCTGATCGGCTCCGTGAGCCGGAGGTCCGCGCTCGTCGCCGGCTGGATCGGCATCCTGGCCGGCCTGGGCCTTGCCATCTATGCGCAGTCGTTTCTGATCGGGGCTCCCTTCTTGCTATTTGCGTTGCAGCGCTACCTCACCGGCGGCCGAACCATGGAGCTCGAACGGTTATCGTTGACCAGCGGGATCGCCCTGGCACTCGCCTCGATCGCGACCTTCCTCCTCTACGTTTTCGTCCTCAGCACGACTTGGACGATTCCACCCGTCCGCATCTGACGTCGCAGTCGCTCAATTCATCCGCAGTTCCGTGATGTGCCGGGGATCCGGCGCGAGTTCGCCGCGCTCGACGCGCTTGACGATATCGGTCAGCGCAGCATTGGCGTTGCACGCCATGCCGAGCTTCTCGCCTTCGCGCACCACAAAGCCGTTGAGGAATTCGATCTCGGTGCGCCGGCCCTTCTGCATGTCCTGGCCCATCGAGGGGCGCTGCGCCGACGAGGTGCGCTTGGCATCCTTGAAGCGCTGCTCATCACAGGCCCGCGTCGCCGCCTCGTCGCCCTCCCCGGCCCGCGCGATGGTCTCGGGCGGCAGATGCAGGATCTCCTCGAGCTGATAGCCATGGGCCTGTCCGACACGGATGGCCTCGCTGCCGAGCCGGGTCGAAAAACGGCGCAGCGGTTCGCTCTGCAGGATCTCGCCGCCCGGCAAACCCGTACAGGCCGACAGCCCGTTGCCCATCACGTTGGCGACCAGTTTCGACCACCGTTCGCCCCAGAGATTGCCGGTTACCTTGGCGCTGTCGGAATAGCCAACCAGACGGCAAACCTCTTCGGCGCGCGGCGTGATCCGGCCGTGCACCTCGCCGGCGCGAAACACGGTATGATCAGCCCCGCCCTTGCCGGCGCCGCGGTGGATGTGACCGGGCTCAGGCAGGTTGACGGTGATGCTGCTGGCAATGCAGCCCAGCGTCTTGCCCCAGCCGACAATGCCGGCAATCGTCTCCTCGTTCATGCAGTTCTGCAGCGACACCACGTAACCATCCGGCGCCAGATATTGCTGGATCAGCATGGTGGCCCAGGCGGTGTCGTAGGACTTCATGCAGACAAAGGCGATATCGACAGGCATCTCCTTGGCGAGCTGCTGCGCATCCGTGACGTGGAGCGCGCGCACGGATACCGAGAATTCCGCGGCGTCCATCGCGTGGGTGACGCGCAAGCCGTGCGTTCGCATGTGCTCGACATGCTCGGGCCATGGATCGATGAAGGTGACGTCCTCGCCTGCCTGCACCATATGCGCGCCGGCATATCCGCCGACGGCGCCGGCTCCAAAGATCGCGATCTTCCGGCCCATGCTTTTGCTCCCGAGCGTTTCTTGGGAGGGCGCGCAAACCGCGTCCGTCCGTTGGCGGTTACTCTAGCTGATCGACGTTTAGCGCCAAGCGGTCTCCCCGTGCCAAAAGCGGGGCCGTGCCATGTCGGCACTTATGGACTGGTGGTGGGCGGCGCGGGTTTTCGGGAACGTCGCCGTCTGGGAGGCGCTTCGGTCGCTGGCTTGATGCGAATTCGCAGGGAGCCGCCTTTGGGCTCATCGATCTCGAAAGCATTCGTTTTGCGTACAAGATCGCTCAAGTTGCGGAATCCGTAGGTCCTTTGATCGAAATCTGAGGCAAGGTTGGCAAGCTGCCGTCCGACCTCGCCAAGCGTCACCCAGCCATCCTCGTTTGCCATCTGGCTGATGACCTTCTTGATGATGGGGGTAGCAGCCTCGAGAGGCTGAAGCGACTTCGGGCGCGCAGCTGCGTCCGGACTGGTGGTCACGCCACCACGCAGGTTCTCGGTATAGACGAACCGGCGGCAGGCCTGGCGAAAGCTCTCCGGCGTCTTCTGTTCGCCGAACCCGAACACGTCGACGCCATGCTCCCGGATGCGGGCGGCAAGACGGGTAAAATCGCTGTCCGACGACACCAGGCAGAAGCCGTCGAACCGGCCGCTATGCAGCAGGTCCATCGCATCGATGACGAGCGTGATGTCGGAGGCGTTCTTTCCGGTCGTATAGGCGAATTGCTGCTGCGGGATGATGGCGTGCTTCGACAGAATGTCGGCCCAGCCCTTGGAACGCGGATTGGAGAAGTCACCATAGATGCGGCGCACGCTGGCCTCGCCGATCTTGGCGATCTCCTCGAACAGCCCATCGGCGATCTTCGCGGACGCATTGTCGGCGTCGATCAGGACAGCAAGACGGGGCGAGCGGAGTTCGGACGGCATGGCGTTCCCCATCGTTGAATCGGGGGCAGATCGCCCTCGACGCCATCAGCTTGGACGGCGATGGATGGGTATACCGAGGTCGGGGCGCCCGCCGCCAGAGCTAATTTCCCGCGACGGACCGCAGGCGCGGATCAAATCACCTCGCCGGCGTCGATCGCCCGCTTGGCGAACTCGACAGCCTTCTCGGCCGTGATCGCATCGGTGACGGTCGTTACCTCGTCGCGCACCGCCGGCGGAGAGACAATCCGGATCTTCTTGCCGTTCGAGCGGCGGATCGTTGCGCGCCATCGGTCCGTATCGCGCCGGTAGGCGTCGATCACATAGTCCTTGTAGGCGACGCCGCTCATCGACGGTTGCTTCGACGACATGCCTGACGCGAGCGGTCCGCCTGCGACATCACGAACCAGCTCGGTGATCGCCTGGACGATCTCGTCCCGCGCGCTGCCGGTCGCGTCCTTGAGCAGATATCTCACCGCCGCGCCGATCTCCGCCCGGGCGCGATCGTCGTTTGCGAAACTTGAATCGACCTGAACCAACATGATGGGTAAACGCCTCCCCCGGACACAGCTGTGCCGCCGACGACACATAATCGGGTTCCCATTAAGGGCGGATTATCGGAGATGCCTCGATTTCATCGATGCCGT
Organism: Bradyrhizobium sp. LTSPM299; assembly: GCF_000938235.1. Taxonomy (NCBI): domain Bacteria; kingdom Pseudomonadati; phylum Pseudomonadota; class Alphaproteobacteria; order Hyphomicrobiales; family Nitrobacteraceae; genus Bradyrhizobium; species Bradyrhizobium sp. LTSPM299. The sequence goes on along the minus strand of NZ_JYMU01000073.1, from coordinate 62,086 downwards.
TAACCGGCCCTCAGTTCCGGCATCACGCCGCCCAGCGCGGCTGTCAGTTCCGCCGCGATCTCGCGCACGGTCTGTCCCAACGTCGGCAACCGGTCGTCGGTCAGTCGGCTGGTCATGCCGGAGACGGAAATCGCCGCCAGCGGCTCGGCGCAGTCGTTGTAAACGACGGCGGCGATGCAGCGCAGGCCCATGCAGGCCTCCTCGTCGTCGACTGCGTAGCCCTGGCGGCGGATTTTTTCGAGCTCCTTGAACAGGTCGCCCGGGCGCACGATCGACTTCTCGGTCATGCGCGGCATGCCGTGATGCTGGATGATGGCGCCGACGGCCTCATCAGAATAGGTCGCCAGCACGGCCTTGCCCACACCTGATGCGACCATCGCGGCACGGCCGCCGACCTTGGTCAGCGAGCGCATGATCTCGCGGCTTTCCATCCGGGTCAGCACGATGATGAATTCGTCGTCAACCACGGCGAGATTCGCGGTCTCCCGCGTCAAGTCGCGCAGCTTGCGCAAATATGGCACCGTCTGCGCCGAGAAATTGCGGCGGCGGGCGAAGGTCGCGCCGACGGTGAAGGCGCGCGAGCCGACATGCCATTTCAAATCGGCGCGATTGAACTGCACGAAGCGGCGGCTTTCCAGCGTCGCCAGCAGACGATGCACGGTCGAGGTCGACAATCCGGTGCGGACCGCAAGGTCGCTGAGGCGATAGCCCTGATCGTCCTCGGCCAGCGTCTCGATGATGGAGAGCGCGCGATCGACGGATTGCACGCCGCCGTCGCGCGGCTCGGCGTCATGGTCGGCGTTGGATTTCGGTTCGACGGCCCTGCGGCGGATCACGTTCTTCCTCATCGCGACCTGCATATCATCCTCAGTCAGACAATCGGCGCCTCAACCCCAAACTTTCCCGCATCGTGAGAAATGCCGCTCCGGACGATGCCCGAAGCGGCATTCGCTGTTGATCAATCAGAGCAGGCCCGCGCCGCGCGCCCATTTGTACTTGGCGCCGAGCACCTCGACCGGCAGTTCGGTCGAGTAGGCATAGGCCGGGATGCCGTTCTGGTAGAGATATTCGGCGGCCTCCTCGACCTCGACGTCGCCGGCGAGCGAGGCGACGATCGGCTTCACGAAGCCCTTGGCCTCCATCTCCTTCTTCACCTCGACCATATTGCGGGCAAACACCATCGGCGGGGTGACGATCGTGTGCCAATAGCCCAGGATCAGCGCGTGGATGCGCTCATCCGACAGGCCCAGCTTCACGGTGTTGACATAGGTGATCGGCGGCTCGCCGCCGGTGATGTCGACGGGATTGCCGGCCGCGCCGAACGGCGGAATGAACTTGCGGAAGGCCGCGTCGAGATCCGGCGGCATCGCCATCAGCGACATGCCGTTGTCGACGACGGAGTCCGACAGCAGCACGCCGGAGCCGCCGGCGCCGGTGATGATCAGGATGTTCTCGCCCTTCGGCGTCGGCAGCACCGGCACGCCACGGGCGAATTCGAGCAGTTGGCGCAGGGACCGGGCGCGGATCACGCCGGACTGCTTGAGGACGTCCTCGTAGATCTTGTCGTTGCCGGCGAGCGCGCCGGTGTGCGACGAGGCAGCTTTCGCGCCGGCCGAGGTGCGGCCGGCCTTAAGCACGATTACTGGCTTCTTCTTGGAGACGCGCTTGGCGGCTTCGGCGAAGGCGCGGCCGTCCTTCAGATCTTCGCAGTGCTGCGCGATCAGATTGGTGTTGGGGTCCTGCTCGAAGAAGGCAAGCAGATCGTCCTCATCAATATCGGACTTGTTGCCAAGGCCGACGATCGCCGACACGCCCATTTTCGCCGAGCGCGAGAAGCCGATGATCGCCATGCCGATGCCGCCCGACTGCGACGACAGCGCCGCATGGCCCTTGACGTCATAGGCGGTGCAGAAGGTCGCGCAGAGATTGGCCGGCGTATAATAGAAGCCGTAGATATTCGGCCCCATCAGGCGGACATTGTACTTCTTGCCGATTTCGACGATCTCGGCCTGCAGCTCAGGCGCGCCGGCTTCGGCGAAGCCGGACGGGATCAGCACTGCACCCGGGATTTTCTTCTCGCCGCATTCGACCAGTGCGCCGGCGACGAACTTCGCGGGAATCGCGAACACCGCCGTGTCGATCACGCCCGGCACATCCTTGACGCTCTTGTAGGCCTTGTAACCGAGGATCTCGGCTGCCTTCGGGTGGATCGGATAGATCTCGCCCTTGTAGCCGCCGTTGATCAGGTTCTTCATCACGGAGTTGCCGATCTTGCCGTCCTCGGCCGAGGCGCCGATCACCGCAACGCCCTGCGGCTGCATGATGCGGCTCATCGCGGCGACGATTTCCTCGGTCGGACGCGGCGCCGGGCGCGGCTTGTAATCGAAGTCGACGACGATGCGCACATCGGCCGCGATCGCGTCGGCCTTGGTCGCAAACACCGGGTTGAGGTCGAGTTCGATGATTTCGGGGAAATCGCTGACCAGCTGCGAAACCTTGACGATGATCTCGGCCAGCGCCTCGCGATTGACGGGATCGCCGCCGCGCACGCCTTTCAGCATCTCATGCGCCTGGATGCCGTCGAGCATCGAGAGCGCGTCCTGTTTGGTCGCAGGCGCGAGGCGGAAGGTGATGTCCTTGAGGATCTCGACCAGCACGCCGCCGAGGCCGAAGGCGACCAGCTTGCCGAACGAACCGTCGGTGATCGACCCGATGATGACCTCGGTGCCGCCGCCCAGCATCTGCTGCACCTGGATGCCCTCGATCTTGGCATCCGCCTTGTATTTCTTCGCGTTAGCCAGGATCGTCTCGTAGCTCTTTTCAGCCTCGGCCGCGCTCTTGACGCCGACCACGACGCCGCCGGCCTCGGTCTTGTGGAGGATATCCGGGGAGACGATCTTCATCACGACGGGGAAACCCATATCGGATGCGATGCGGATAGCCTCGGCCGCCGACTTGGCAACGCCCTCCTTCGGCACCGGAATGCCGTAGGCGTCGCAGACCAGCTTGCCTTCGGGCGCGGTCAGGCTCGTGCGCTTGTCGGCCTTGACCGCATCGAGAACCTTGCGAACCGCATCTTTTGAATTTGACATTGGCTTCCTCCCGGGACAGATTGATGGCATTTGGTATGCCAGAGAAGAAATTGTCAAGATGGCTGAACGTCCAAAAACGCCGAAAACTAGGGCATCTTGACATTCTGGTATTTGGCATGCCAAAAACTAAGGTAGTTTCTTCTGCTAAGAAGACGTCTCCAAGAGGAGGAGACGAGTCGTGCCCGAACCAAAACAGATCAAGGCGGCGCCTAACATGGCCGAGACAAATATCGCCATCGTCCGGATCGCGCCGGAGACGAGCTTCAAGAACAAGGCCTACGAGGCCTTGAAGGAAGCGATTCTCAAGATGGACATCTACGCGACGCCCGAGCAGGTGATGCTTGACGAGCGCGCATTGTCCGAGCGGCTGGGCGTCAGCCGCACGCCGATCCGCGAAGCCATCGCGATGCTGGAGCAGGACGGCTTCGTCAAAACCGTGCCACGCCGCGGCATCATCGTGGTCCGCCGTACCAAGACCGAGATCGTCGACATGATCCGCGCCTGGGCCGCGCTCGAGAGCATGGCCGCGCGCCTGATCACGGCCACGGCGCGCAAGAAGGACATCACGGCGCTGCGCGACTTCTTCAAGGACTTCAGCAACGACCGCCTGCCGCAGGATCACGTCGAGGAATACTCCAAGGCCAACATCGCCTTCCACCAGGCGCTGATCTCGCTCTCGGAATCACCTGTTCTGGTCGATCTGACCAACGACCTCCTGCTGCATGTGCGCGGCTATCGCCAGCTCACGATCGGACGCAAGGACCGCACCGCAACCTCGCTGCCCGAGCATCTCGGGATCATCGAGGCGCTCGAAGCGCGCGACACCGAGCTCGCCGAAAAGCGCGCACGCGATCACACACTCGGCCTTGCCGCCTATGTCGAGGCGCACGGTCAGGAACTGTTCTAAGCCCACTCACTTCAAACGACGATCAGATCGTCCGAACCAAGAACGATCAGGGAGACGAAGCCGATGCTGAATACCGCTGCGAAGTCCGAGGCACCGGACACCGAGCAAGAACTGACCGACGGCTTCCACCTCGTCATCGATGCGCTCAAGCTCAATGGCATCAACACCGTCTATGGTGTGCCGGGTATCCCGATCACGGATCTGGGTCGCATGGCCCAGGCGGCGGGCATTCGCGTGCTGTCGTTCCGCCACGAGCAGAACGCCGGCTATGCCGCCTCGATCGCGGGCTTCCTGACCAAGCGGCCCGGCGTCTGCCTCACGGTGTCGGCGCCCGGCTTCCTCAACGGCCTCACTGCGCTTGCCCACGCCACCACCAACTGCTTCCCGATGATCCTGATCTCGGGCTCCTCCGAGCGCGAGATCGTCGACCTGCAGCAGGGCGACTATGAGGAGATGGACCAGCTCGCCGTTGCAAAACCGCTGTGCAAGGCGGCGTTCCGCGTGCTGCACGCCCAGGACATCGGCATCGGTCTGGCGCGCGCGATCCGCGCCGCGGTGTCGGGCCGCCCGGGCGGCGTCTATCTCGATCTGCCGGCAAAGCTGTTCGGCCAGGTGATGAACGCCGATGCCGGCCAGAAGTCGCTGGTCAAGGTGATCGACGCAGCCCCGGCGCAGATCCCTGCCCCATCGGCGGTCAAGCGCGCGCTCGATGTGCTCAGAAGCGCAAAGCGCCCGCTGATCATCCTCGGCAAGGGCGCCGCCTACGCGCAGGCTGACGACGCTATCAAGACCCTGGTCGAAAAGAGTGGCGTGCCATTCCTTCCCATGAGCATGGCCAAAGGCCTGTTGTCCGACCTGCATCCGCAATGCGCAGGTGCTGCGCGTTCGACCGTGCTGAAGGACGCCGACGTCGTGATGCTGATCGGCGCCCGCCTCAACTGGCTGCTGTCGCACGGCAAGGGCAAGAGCTGGGGCGAAGCCCCGAAGAAATTCATCCAGGTCGACATCGAGCCGAAGGAAATGGATTCCAACGTAGAGATCGTGGCTCCCGTGGTTGGCGATATCGGCTCCTGCGTCGCCGCCTTCCTCGACGCAATGGGCGCGAACTGGCCTGCGGCGCCGGCCGAGTGGCTCGCCACCGTCGCCAAGAAGCGCGACGACAACGTCGCCAAGATGGCGCCGAAGCTGATGAGCAACGCCTCGCCGATGGATTACCACGGCGCGCTCGGCGCGCTGCGCACCATCATCACCGAGCGTCCGGACACCATCTTCGTCAACGAGGGCGCCAACACGCTCGACCTCGCCCGCGGCGTGGTCGACATGCACAAGCCGCGCAAGCGGCTCGACGTCGGCACCTGGGGCGTGATGGGCATCGGCATGGGCTACTCGATCGCGGCTGCGATCGAAACCGGCCACCCCGTGCTCGCGGTCGAAGGCGACAGCGCCTTTGGTTTTTCAGGCATGGAGGTCGAGACCATCTGCCGCTACAGACTGCCGATCTGCATCGTGATCTTCAACAATGACGGCATCTATCGCGGCACCGACGTCAACACCTCGAACGCCGATCCCGCGACCACCGTGTTCGTCAAGGGCTCGCGTTACGACAAGATGATGGAGGCCTTCGGCGGCGTCGGCGTCAACGCCACCTCGCCCGACGAGCTGAAGCGCGCGGTCAACGCGGCCATGGACTCCGGCAAGCCGACGCTCATTAACGCGGTGATCGACCCCGCCGCCGGCTCGGAGAGCGGCCGCATCGGCAACCTCAATCCGCAAAGCGTCCTGCAGAAGAAGAAGTAAGTCACCCCTTTCAACCCATCACTCCCTGCGGGTGCAGGGGAAGACAGAGTACGGAGCAGACGATATGACCAAGGCGCTCAAGGGCGTTCGCATTCTCGATTTCACCCACGTCCAGTCGGGTCCGACCTGCACGCAATTGCTGGCCTGGTTCGGCGCCGACGTGATCAAGGTCGAGCGTCCCGGCGTCGGCGACATCACGCGCGGCCAGCTGCAGGACATCCCGAACGTGGACAGCCTGTATTTCACCATGCTGAACCACAACAAGCGCTCGATCACGCTCGACACCAAGAACCCGAAGGGCAAGGACGTCCTGACCGCGCTGATCAAGAGCTGCGACGTGCTGGTGGAGAATTTCGGCCCCGGCGTGCTCGACCGCATGGGCTTTCCCTGGGAGAAGATCCACGCTCTCAACCCGAAGATGATCGTGGCCTCGATCAAGGGCTTTGGCCCCGGCCCCTATGAGGACTGCAAGGTCTACGAGAACGTCGCGCAGTGCACCGGCGGCGCTGCCTCGACCACCGGCTTCCGCGACGGCCTGCCGCTGGTCACCGGCGCGCAGATCGGCGACAGCGGCACCGGCCTGCATCTGGCGCTCGGCATCGTCACCGCGCTCTATCAGCGCACCATGACCGGCCAGGGCCAGAAGGTCACCGCCGCGATGCAGGACGGCGTGCTCAACCTCGCCCGCGTCAAACTGCGTGACCAGCAGCGTCTCGCGCATGGTCCGCTGAAGGAATACAGCCAGTTCGGCGAAGGCATCCCGTTTGGCGACGCCGTGCCGCGCGCCGGCAACGATTCCGGCGGCGGCCAGCCCGGCCGCATCCTGAAGTGCAAGGGCTGGGAGACCGATCCGAACGCCTACATCTACTTCATCACCCAGGCCCCGGTGTGGGAGAAGATATGCGACGTGATCGGCGAGCCGACCTGGAAGACCGACCCGAACTACGCCAAGCCACCGGCCCGCCTGCCGCGCCTCAACGAGATCTTCGCCCGCATCGAACAGTGGACGATGACCAAGACAAAATTCGAGGCGATGGAGATCCTCAACAAGGACGACATCCCCTGCGGCCCGATCCTGTCGATGAAGGAACTGGCCGTGGACCAGTCGCTGCGCGCGACCGGCACCGTGGTCGAGGTCGATCATCCGACCCGCGGCAAGTACATCTCGGTCGGCAACCCGATCAAGCTGTCGGACTCCCCGAGCGAGGTGACCCGCTCGCCGCTGCTCGGCGAGCACACCGACGAGATCCTGCGCCAGGTGCTCGGCTTCAGCGATCACCAGGTCGCCGAAATCCACGATTCCGGCGCGCTCGATCCGCCGCGCAAGCAGGCGGCCGAGTAAGGGCTCCGCTCTGAGTGAGACGAAAGGGCCGCCCGGCGAGGCGGCCCTTTCTGTATGAGAATGCCATGCTGTCGCAGGCTTTCACCCAAAAAATGAAAAACAACCCCATGCAAAGTAGCTAGGCTCTTGGCTCAAAAGGGGGGGCTGATGTTGCGAACTCCGCTGACGAACCCGCTTACTCAATTCCATTGATTTCTAAAATCGCCGTTACGTTTTACAAAATCGCACAAATCTTCGAGCGAGTCTGCCCCAAGAGTTGATTTCCGTTGCATGGGTCGGATGATCTCCTGCAAGCGTCCTGTTGTCGCTCGTACGTTTGTTTCACATGCCGGTACGGTGATAGCCGTGCACATCGTTAAGCCGACAATCCGAAGCGAAATTTTGTAGGGACGTTCTCGCACGCGCGCGCGGCAAGCCGATACATGTTCGTGCGCAAGCGCTGATTGCTCGACCAGATTCTACCAAACCAAGAAGAGAGGGAGGAGACCATGCAAAGACCAGCAGTGCTGCATTTCGCCGCGCTAATTGTTGCTTTGGCAACTATTATGCCCGCAAGCGCCAATCCGCCGGCACCCCCGCCATTGCCGACTTGCCTTGGCAATCTCGGTACCAAAGTGGCAGCGATCGTTCCGCACACGCTTCCGGGCGCAATCGTTCAGGGCGTCGTCACTCCAGGGACCAGCACCGTCACGGTTCCGTATGCCAGCATTGTACCCGCGGCACCGGAGCAACCGGCCGGTGGCTCCGGCTTCAACTTTCGGCCGACGCCGATAGGGCCGACGCCGGCCTTTTGTCAGGTTGCGTTGGTCTATTATCCCGGCGGCGAGGGTCCGAATAACGCCGGCCCCGGCTTGGATTCGCCGGGCGTCCCAAGGGGGCAGCCGGCCTACGATGCCGGTCAGAAACAGGCCATCGAGATCGTGATCTCGCTGCCGCTTAATTCAGCCGACCAGGGCCCCACCAACCTTGGCGCCGTCAATGGCGCCTGGACTGGTGGCATCATGACGATGGGTGCCCCCGGGCAGTCCGGAACGCTCAACCCCTCCGGTTTCGGCGAGGGTCTCGATGGTGCCAACAGCACCTACGCGATCCGTCAAGGCTTCGTCGCTTCGATCACCGACGCCGGTGAGCAATACGCCGGCTATTTCACGCAGGGTACCCCCGGCAACGCCAATTTCGCGATCGTCTCAACTCCTAACAGCCCGTACCGCAACAAGATTGCTTACGGGACGGTCGCTGACTGGATCTATCGCGGCACCTGGTATGGCAGGCAGTGGGCCGACGCCATCGCGAAGGCCTATTACGGCAAGGAGCCGAAGCTGCACTACTACAATGGCGGTTCCGGTGGCGGCAACATGGGCATGGGCCAGCTGCAGCACCATGGCGACGACTACGACGGCTTCCTGATCGGCGCGCCGGCCTATCGCTGGCAGCAGTTCCGGCTCGCGGACAGTTGGCCGGCCCTCGTCCTGCGCAAGCTGGTCCAGCTCGATGGGGCCGCGGCACTACCGACAAATGACCAACAGACCGCCCTCTACAATGCCATCGTCAAGGCATGCGACGTCGAAGGCACCGACACTGTCGCCGACGGCATCATCGCCGATCCGCGGGTCTGCACCATGCACTTCACTGCCGCGGCCAACATCTGCGGCGTAACGGGCGCGCCGCCACGGCCGCTTTGCCTCACTGCCAGGCAGGCCGCGGCATTCGATCGGATCTTTGACGGGCCGCGCAACAGCCACGGCGCGCGGATCTGGTATCCCTACGATATCAGCATCACCTTCCCGACAAACGCGTTGGGGACATTCCAGAGCACCTCGTACAATTCCACCACCTTGACGGCGAGCACGGTGGAGGTGGTGCAGTACGATCACGCCAACGCCGCATGGCCGGCGAATAACTGCCTGTTCGTCGATCAGGAGTCGCTCGAGTTGGGGGCCACCAATGCCACCGGGTGGGCGGCGTGTGCATCCCCCGGCGTTCCCACCACCTACGAGCGGGAAGCTGCGGTCGGTTCGCGGATCGGATCCGACCTTGGGGCGCCTCCGATCGATCTCTACACGGACAACCAGGATCCGGACCTAAAGGAGGCAATGAAACACGGCACCAAGGTGATTCAGCTCCACGGGAGTGCTGATCCGGCGATCCGCTGGCGGCATGACGTCGACTACTACGCCCGGGTGGCGACCGAATTGTACGGCGGCACCAAAGCAGCGGATTATGAGAAGTTGCAGTCCTGGTATCGTCTGTTTGTCGCCCCGATGACCGGACACATTGGTGGTGGATTCGGCCCGTACTGGTACGATCCGTTCGTCGTGCTCAGGAACTGGGTTGAGCACGACGTCGTACCGAAAACCATTCTCGGTGTGTCTGATTCACACGGCCTCGTTCCAGGCCGTACCCGGCCGATATGTCCGTTCCCGCAGACCGCGATCTATAGCGGCTTCGGCAGCAACAACGACGCCAACAGCTTTACATGCGGCGGCAACCTGCAAGCCGGCGTCATCAGAGACGGTTCGGGACGATCCATCCAGGGTCTTCCGGTTGCCTGCAACGATGTGAAAACGGTGTTCGGGCAAGAAGACACCGCCAACCTCGATTTCAAAAGCGTTGGCCTGACTGCAAGTGAATGCTCGGAGCATCTGCCGCCTCGACAAGGCGATTCTCTGACTAGACGTTAGAACTCTGCCTGCAGTAGGCTGACGTCGAACAAGGGGCGCGTGGGCCAATTCCACGCGCTCGAACGTTTGTGTGATTGCTGCTTGTGCGACTGTCGTGAGCAGGCTGCAGCGCAGACGCGGCAACACCGCTCGAGCGCCGTGGAGAACGAGCATATGGGCGATCACGGCTCCGAACCGAAATCAGCCTTTGATGCCTATCTCGGCAGCAACGCCGGTACGGGCCCGGACTATGCCGTTTCCGATGCGGATGGGTGCATGATCGCCGCCAAATGGCGGCGGCCCGCGACCCGTACGGGACTGAGAAAGCTCGGCCAGAACGTCCTGATGTACCACATCGGCGGTTCGACCTCGGTATCGATGTTCATCAAAGGAATCTGCCAGGGTACGGGGTCGCAACACGGCTCAGTCACGTTCCGTCCTCATGACCTGGAACTGGAGAGCGTGCGAAACGGCATATTCGAGATGCTTCACCTTTATCTGGATCAGGATCTGATCAACCTCTATGCCCAGCAGAACCTCGCCGGGACGACCACGGTCGATATCGATCCGCTGTTCGCCATGCGAGACCCGTGGCTACAGGGTTACTTTGCGATGCTCGTCGCCGAATTCGAGCTCTATGGGGGCATTGATAATCAAGCGCACTCGCTGCTGCTCGCTCAATCGCAACAGTTGCTGATTCGCCACCTGGTCCATTGGTATTCGAACGCGATGCTTCGCAGCCGCCAGGCAACGGAGAATCTCGGGTCGGCGCATCCACTGAGTCCACGTCGGCTACGCGTCGTCCTCGACTATGTCGAGGCCAATCTCACCTCGGAAATCAGTCTTGCCGACCTTGCGGCCTTGACCGGATTGTCGACCAATCACTTCATCCGCGCCTTTCGGGCTGCGACGCAACGGACGCCCTATGGCTATCTGGTCGAGCGCCGGCTGTTGCGGGCCAGAGAAGCCTTGCGGCGGGGTGACCTCTCGATTGCCGAAGTTGCGCTCGCCACCGGTTTCCGCAACCTCTCGACCTTGACCAACACGTTCAAACGTCATCATGGCGTGACGCCCAGCGCGTATCGCGCTCGACTGCGAGAGCGCTAGAATCAGAGGTGGGGGGCGAAGGTAGTCTGTCCTGGACAGCACACGACAGCCCGCACGAGTTGCGGTGACAGTGCTGGATCCACGATTCCGGCGCGCTCGACCCGCCGCGCAAGCAGGCCGCCGAGCAAGCGCGCGACATCCGAACTGCACGAAAGGCCGCCGGTTTCTGGCGGCCTTTTGTTCAAGGGATACGAAGCGAAATTGAATCCAAGGCGGATGCTCGCTGCCCCTCCACTCATCAGGGGACGCCAGACAGCGCGCGAACCGGCGTGTTCTGAAAGAACAAGATCGCCCATCGCTCGCCGAGATCCCCGCAAATGTAGCTCTGCGTGGCCTATGCCGCCGAGCTTGGCGGGACGTCTTTTTGGATACGCAAATGTTGCAGTACTCTCCCATTTTAGGGATGTTCCGATTCTCCGCCGACTGGAGAGCAAGATGAGCAAGCACATTCGGTTCGTGATTCCCGTCGCGGTCTTGTTGACCTTGTCGGCGTGCGGACAGCCGGTGCCGAGCGACAAGGCGGCCTATGTCGGTGAGTGGCGATCGCAAACGATGAGCCTGCTGCTCGCCCAGGACGGGTCCGTCCGCTACAAGCGCGTCAAGGGCAGCATCACGACGTCGATCAACGCCCCGCTGCGGAGGTTCGAGGGCGACAATTTTGTTGTCGGCATTCCATACTTCTCATCGACATTCGAGGTGTCGAAACCACCCTACCAAGCGGCAGGGACGTGGAAGATGGTGGTCGATGGCGTGGAACTGAGCCGGGTTCCGTAGCGATCGTTTCCTCCGCAAGCCGGCGAAGGGTTGCAGCGACCGCTGCGCAATTGGCAGCAGCCTCACCTCACCGGCACTGCCGTCGGCGTGGCAACGAGCAACGCCGACGATCTCAGCCCTCGCGCTTCGCCGTTTCAGGTCGCATCCATCACGATCCCGTCACGCGCCCGCGATGTAAAGTTTACCGAATTGGGGCTGAACTTTTTGCGCAAGGTGGCGTAGTCGTGCCGATGTTCAAAAACAAAAAACGGAGGACTACCATGCGACTTCTCATCCTCGCTTCCGCGGCCTCTCTCGTCGTCACCGGTGCTGCCATGGCAACCGAGTCGGTCCGCACCCCTCACCACGTCACGCACCACTACCACCACCACCTCGACACCAACGCGCCCGCTGCCGAGGGTGCTTTCCCCGCCGATGTCCTCAGTGCTCACGATTCGCACCTCGAGAACCTGCGCGAGTCCGGATACAATCCGTCCAAGGACTACGATGCCACTGGCAACATGAAGGCAAACTGATCCGACGCACCAAAGGAAAGCCGGGGTCGTAGCCCCGGTTTTCCTCGTTCGCGCGAGGCCTACCCCCCCTTGAGATAGGCCTCGGCACTCGCCGCGATCTCACGCGCCTTTGCTGCAGCGGCTCCAGTATACGTCTCCGGCTTGCCGAGCATGCTGATCGTCTCTGCCGGGATCTTGCTCCACACCTGATCCGCCGACTGCTGCGCAAGCGCCCATTGCGTCGCTTCAAGAAGCGAGACTCCTCCCTGTCCAGAACGTGGCATGGCGACGTGATTCACCAGCTCGTGAGCATCGCGTTCATAGCCGGCCATCTGGAGCGCGATGTAGATCGGCTCGGCCAGAATGGCATCGCCTTGGGCTGCGAAGTTTCGCTTGAGCGAGGCTTCGTCGACCGAGATCCGCGAGATGAACGGCTTGCCGCCGACTTCGCGCAGCAGGGTGTTGAGCTGATTGACCAGATTGACCACGATCGTCGGGAAATCCCGCGCGATCGGGCTGCCGACCAGGTCACGCTGGTGCTCACTGATCATCGTCGCCAGAACCTTGCCGAATTCGACTTGGTTCTTGATCCAGGTGCCCTCGAGGTTCTCGAAATTGATCGGGTTCCGCTTGTGAGCCATGGTTGACGATCCGACCTGTCCTTTCTCGAAGGGTTCGCCGAGTTCGGCAATCTCGGTCCGCATCAAATGCCGGCCGTCTCGACCAAACTGGCCGAAGGCGGCGGACAGCTTGACGCAGGCGAACAGGTAATCGGCCAGTGGCTCCGGCGAAAGGATCTGGGTGCTGATCGGCGCGGGTTTGAGACCGAGCTTTTCGAGCACACGCGCCTCAAAGGTCTTGTCGCCGCAGCGCGCCGCGATGCCCAGCCCCACTTGCGCGTTGTAGACGCCGACCGCGCCGGAGATTTTTCCCACCAGCTTGTCCGCGGCACTGTTGGCACTTTGGATGTTGGCGAGAATCCGGCTGAGGATCGTTGCAAGCCAGAAGCCGACCGTGATCGGCAACGCGTGCTGTCCGTGGGTTCGGCCGATCTGGGCGTGCTGCGCGAACAAATCGACCTGCTCGACGAAGTGACCGATCACCTTGTCGGTCAGCCGCTTGACCACCTCGTGTCCGCGCACGAACTGCAGAGCCCGGGCGGTGTCGAGCGCATCGTAGCTGGTGAGCGGAACATGTATCCAGCGCCGAAGTCCCGGGTCGACCTTGCTCTGGGCGATCCGGATCCAAGCGCGAATGTCGTGCTTGGTCACCGTGCGTTCCACATCATCCACTTCGCTTGTCGAAATGGCGAGCAGCTCCTGCTCAACAGCAGGCGTCAGTGATCCGATGTTGGCCTCGGGAATGATCCCGATGTCGGCCAACGTTTTCAACGTTGCGATTTCGACCTCGGCAATCGCCCGAAACAGATTGTCGTAGCCGAACACCGATTGCAGGTCCTTTGGCTGATACCGCGGGTTCCCGGGAAGTGAGAGATTTGCCATGACTTGCTCCTGGTCTGCATAAGGCAACGTCGCGCTGCGCGCCGCGATCGATCGCGCGTCGGATCAGCCCCCTCGCCGCTATCGGCGTTGCCATCTTCGCCTGCGACGTATTCCAGAATATCGCCCGCTGGGCAAACGCCGGATACCCGAAGGCGCGTGCCGGGAGCGCGTGCCCCAATGAGAAGGCGGCCATGAGCGACGAAAAGACGCCAGGTCACGCGAACTGCGCGACCAGCAGCCGCCCAGCCGCTCCTCCTCCCGTTGCGACTTCGCTAATCGGCTCGGGCTCGTTCATCATCAGCAATCAGGCTGAGAAAATGGCGCAACGCCTCGGTCGTTCGCTCGTGATCGCCGGTCGTCAGGAAATCCTGCAGCAGCCCCGCGATTGTTGCCCAGATCAGCGTCGTCCGCCCTGGCGGGTCGATCGAGGACCGGCCGGATAAAGCCTCCACGTTCCTGATCAGATTCAACCAGACCGACGTGCTCTCATTCCTCGCCTGAGTGGAAAAGCGCAGCTGGTCGTGCATCGCGAGGCCGTCGATCTCAAACAGAAGGCGGAAATATTTCTGATTGGGTTCGGCAGTCGCCCAACCCCAGAAGCGCGTCAGCGCAGCGTCAATGGAACGAGACGAGTCGGTTTGCGCCAACACTCTCAGTTCCCCGGCGATGCGGGCGCGCACCTGTGCCAGAGCTGCGGCCAGGAGATCTTCCTTGCTGCCGAAGTGGTAGATCAGGAGGCGAGCACTGGTGCCGACACGTTCCGCCAGCGGCCGCAGCGACAGGTCGGCGATCCCGTCCGCCAGAAGCACATCGACGATGGCCTCCAGGAGTTCCGTGCGCCGATCACCGGTTGGTTCGATGCTCATGTCTCAGCGCGGATCGCCCGCCCCTCGCTGTTGCCGCCCCATGGACGCGCAAAAATCGATGAGGCGATCGACCTCGGCTTCCAGGTTGAAATAGTGTGGCGACGCCCGCAGGAGATCGGGAAGCCCTCGGGCATCCGAATCGAGACGCGTGCTTGCGGGTGCTGAAGCGCCAATGACGATCTTCGCCTTCGCAGCCCCGTCCAGCACCTCGTGCACCGATCGACCTTCGATTGTGAAGCTGACGATGGCAGACTTGTCGGCGCCAAGATCATGCAGGGCGATCCCTTTCAGGCCGGATAGACCGACCCGCAGACGTTCGGCAAGCGTCCGGCAACGCATGGCGATCTCGTCGAGGCCGATCGCGAGCGCGTAGCGACAGGCCGCGCCCAACCCGATGCGGTCGACGTAATTGGCTTCCCAGGTCTCGAACCGACGCGCGTCCGGCCGCAGCGTATAGTCGCTCGTCGCAGTCCAGGGCGCGGCGAAGTGATCGATCATCGCGGGCTCGAGGCCGAGCGCCAGTTCGCGCCTGATATAGAGGAAGCCCGTCCCACGCGGTCCGCGCAGGAATTTTCGCCCGCTGGCGACCAGGATGTCGCACTGAATGGCCTTGACGTCGACCGGCATCTGCCCAACCGCCTGGCAGGCGTCCAGCAAATAAAGCACCCCTGCCTGACGCGCGATCCTTCCAATCGCCGCGGCGGGGTTGGTCAAGCCTCCATTGGTCGGGACCCAGGTGATCGCGATCAGCTTGACCCGCTCGTCGATCATGGCACGCAGCGCCTCGGGGTCGGTGGCCCCGAAAGCGTCGCTCGGAATGACCTCGACGACGACGCCACGACGCCTGCTCATCTGGAGGAACGCGACATAGTTGGCGGCATACTCGGCGCGGCCTGTCAGGATGCGGTCGCCGGGCTGCCAATCGAGCGCATAGAACGCTCGCTGCCAGCCGACGGTGGCGCTCTCCACAAGCGCGATCTCGTCCCGGTCGGCATTCACCAGCTCGGCAACGGTGGCGTAGACGCTGTCGATCCGCGCGTGTTCGCGATCAGCGGCCCCATACCCGCCGATCGCCTGCTCGAGGCGCAAATGTTCGACCATCGCATCCACGACGGGATCCGGCATCAATGATGCACCCGCGCTGAGCAAGAACGTTTGCCGCTCCAGCGCGGGCGTCTCCGCCTGATCCTATTGATGTCCATCACCCGGCTCGCTCGTTGACGTCGACGCTGTGCAGCTTGCGGATCCTACCATCGAGAACGGTGGGCCGCGAGCTAGAGCTAGCTAGCGAGACCGGCCCCGCGCGGCGACCGGCCACATCGCACACAAGGTGTCGGCTTCGACCACGTGATAGGTGTCGTAAAGGTTGACGGTGGGGTCGCAGTGCGGAACGCCGAAGGTGACCAGGCTTGAGAGCGGCAGGTTGACGCCTGAAGGGAGCAACAGGGCGCCGTGCTCGTCTCCCATGAAACGGTAGGTGGATCCCTTGGGTGCGCCGGCCAGGACAGACGGCGCGCCCGCGTCGGTCGAGAAGGCCTTGAAGCCGGCATCCACCGTGACCAATCCGGGGCTGTTGGCGCTGACCACGCGCGCGTCCACCATCAGCGACGTCTCGAACGGCGACGGTCCGCCGTCGCCTGCGAGGTCACAGTCCAGATATTCGCGATCCATGAACACGTAGGAACCAACCTGCAACTCGGTGAACAAGCCGAGCTCGGCATCGATGCGATGGGTCCCGGTGCCGCCGCCGGTGATCACGGACGGGCGGGCGTCGGCTGTGGCGAGCGTCTCGACGATCTCGGCGATGAATGCGTTGCGTTCGACGATGGCCTGACGGCGCGCTGCGAAGCTCTCGATGTGTTGCTGAGCGCCGCAGTAGCACTGCACGCCGGCGAAGCGCAGGAAAGGTTCGCGCCGGATCGCCTCCAGCAGCCGAAGCGCCGCCGCCGGGCTGCCGACGCCAGTGCGGCGAATGCCGGGATCGATATCGATCATCACGCCGAGCGGACGCCCGGACGCCCTTGCCGCCTCGCCGAGCGCCTCGACATTGGCTGGATGGTCGACGACACAGCTTAAATCCTCTGTGCGCAGGTTCAGGGCGACCAGCCGTTGCAGCGCCGGCAGCGGCACTACGGGCGAAGTGAGATGCAGACCACTGGTCAGGCCATGCTCCGCCATGACTTCGGCTTCGCCGATCTTGGCACAGCACAGTCCGATGGCACCTGCCTCGATCTGTAACCGCGCGATGTGTGGGCTCTTGTGCGTCTTGACGTGAGGACGCAGCGCCAGTCCGGAGGTGGCGGCGAATTCGGCCATACGTGCGATGTTTGTCTTCAGCGCGGCAAGGTCGAGGATCAGGGCCGGCGTATTCAGCACCTGGCGAGAGCCGGGCCGACCCATCAGCAGGCGATGCAACTCTTCGTCGGTCATGGCGCTACTCCGCTGTGGCTGATGAGTTCGACATCTTCGGCAGGCCGCTGCCGCAGTCGCGACCGCCCATAGAGCATGCTCCAGGTCACCAGCACACTGTCACTGGCGAGGTCCCAGAGTGGCGAGAGCAGCAGATAATCCTTGGTGGCGAAATTGGCGGCCAAGAGATAGGCCCCCGCCGCCTTGATCAGGAGTGCGAAGGTCCACCCCAGCGTGAGCGTCTGGTAGGTCTTCAGCGCAGCCGGACGGGTCGCAGCGGCATCGAAAGCATCGCGCTTGGCCGGATCGTTGCCAGTCTGCAATTGACGCGACATCTGCAGCACCAATGGTTTGGTAGTGGCCAGCGAGGCCAGGAACAGCGCCGCCAGGAACACATTCTCCATCGAACGCCCGATCAGAGCCTGTTGCTCGGAATGAGCCAGAGCCAGGGCGGCGATGCGGACGACCGTGTTCTCCGCTGCGAACAGCCCCAGAAAGTCGATCGCCCTGAGTTTGATGATGCCGTAGGCGAGCCAGATGATCGGCGGCGTACCCGACAGGGCCAGCGGCGCCAGACTCATGGCCGCAAAGTGCGGCGCCGCCACGCTGTAGATGACCGCGGGCGCGATCATGTTGATCACCACGCTCTTGAGCAGCGCCTTGATGGCGACACGGCTGGATAAAGCGTGCCCACCCTTGGCAGCCCCCTTGGCCGACGGAATAGATTGCATGACGAGCGCCTCCTGACGGCTCGCGGTATCGGCGCGAGCTGGTTATATGTAACACTTGTTACATGAAACGCTTGTTACACGCAAGTGCGATACGAACCGGCCGAGCTCTGCAGCGGTTCTACGGCGGAAACGAAGCCTTCTGGCATGCCAATCAGGTTCGATTGCTGCATTGCACTCTCGTTCATGCTGCCATGCAAACAAGCCCGTTGTTCGTGGCATCTGGTATACATAAATTGCCCCCAGATGATGAGCCGGCCCGTCGCCGGCCTCCAGGATAAGGGGACACCAAATGTCCAAGACCACCGCACTCGCGCTCGCTCCGTCGGCCACCCTGTTCGGCCGGCTGCTCGCCTCGATCGACCGCCTGCTGATGAAGAGCGCGGAGATCTCCAACCGCAACGGCGACCTGCCGCGCGTCGGCCTCTGACGTCACCAAGGCGCGAGCAATCATCGCGTTTCGTTTCCTGCCCGCGCGTGATGTCTGCGCCAACGCGCCCCACGGTTTTCCGGATCATGCCTTGAGAGTCTTGCGCGCTACAGCCGGGCTTTCGTTACGAAACACAATCTAAAATTGAACCTTCGACCAATGGCCCCGAATTTCCGGGGCCATTTTTTTCGCCTTGAACTAGTCTTCCGACGCGGCCGTCCAAGCTCTGCGGCAAAAACGCACGCGGCCCCGCGCCGCGTTGAATCTTGGCATATCGGATACCAACCTGACCGGCGCGCGCCAAAACAGAATGACGATAAGCGCGCGTTGGGAGGAGCAATGTCGGAAATGGTTCAGGCAAGTACGGCCGCTACAGCCGCACGTGTCAGCGACACCTATCGCTGGACACAACTTGCGATCGGCGTCGCCGCAATGGTGATGATCGCAAACTATCAATACGGCTGGACGTTCTTCGTCCCCGACATCCAGAAGACATTCGGATGGGATCGCGCCTCGATCCAGTGGGCCTTCACGCTGTTCGTGCTGTTCGAGACCTGGCTGGTGCCGGTCGAAGGCTGGTTCGTCGACAAATACGGCCCGCGCGTCGTCGTGCTAATCGGCGGCATCCTCTGCGCTGTCGGCTGGGCGATCAACGCCCAGGCGACCACGCTCAACGGCTACTATCTCGGCATGATCGTCGCAGGCATTGGCGCCGGCGGCGTCTACGGCACCTGCGTCGGCAATGCGCTGAAGTGGTTTCCCGACAAACGCGGTCTCGCCGCCGGGATCACCGCGGCCGGCTTCGGTGCGGGTTCGGCACTGACCGTCGCGCCGATCCAGGCGATGATCAAGGACTCCGGCTTCCAGGCCACCTTCCTTACCTTCGGTCTCGGCCAGGGCATCGTTATCGTGCTCCTCGCCTTCTTTCTGCTCGCGCCGAAAGCGGGACAGGTGCCGCAGATGGTGCAGAACCCCAATCTGGTCCAGACCCGGCGCAACTATCAGCCGACCGAAGTGCTGCGGCAGCCTATTTTCTGGCTGATGTACATCATGTTCGTGATCGTCGGCGCCGGCGGCCTGATGGTGACGGCAAACCTGAAGCCGATCGCCGTCGACTGGAAGGTCGACGCCATTCCGGTGACGCTGGTCGGCATCACCATGACGGCGGTGACGTTCGCCGCGACCATCGACCGGATCCTCAACGGCCTGACGCGTCCGTTCTTCGGCTGGATCTCCGACATGATCGGCCGCGAGAACACGATGTTCATCGCGTTCGGGATGGAGGGCCTCGGCATCTGGGCGCTCTACATGCTCGGCCACGATCCGGTATGGTTCGTGATCCTGTCCGGCTTCGTGTTCTTTGCCTGGGGCGAGATCTATTCGCTGTTCCCCTCGACCTGCACCGACACGTTCGGCGCCAAGTTCGCGACCACGAATGCGGGCCTGCTGTACACCGCGAAAGGCACCGCGGCGCTATTGGTGCCGATCGCGAACTACATGCAGCAGTCGTCGGGCCATTGGGACAACGTGTTCATCATCGCTGCCGGCGCCAACATCCTGGCCTCGGTGCTTGCCATCGCGGTGCTCAAACCCTGGCGAAAGATCGTGGTGGCGAAGTCGATGGCGTAAGCAATCGCCCAACCGTCCTGACGACGAAGCGCCCGGCTAACTGCCGGGCGTTTTGCTTTCCCGCATCGTGAGAAACAACGTCCTGGATGCCAATTATGCTGCAACGCAACCGAAGGATGGGCTTGCTTTCTGGAATAAAGTATACCAGCATCCAAACAATGGTTGTGATGATACGTCACACCAATTGCGTCACTCGGTCACAAGAGCAAGAACGCGTTCGGGAGGATTTGATGGTGTCCAGCAACGCTGCCGTCACACAAGCACAACCTTCGTCGAGTGGTTTCCGCTGGCTCCAGCTCGGGATGGGCATCGTCTGCATGGCGATGATCGCGAACCTGCAATACGGCTGGACGCTGTTCGTCGACCCGATCGACGGCGCGCATCACTGGGGCCGCGCCGCAATCCAGCTCGCCTTCACGATCTTTGTCGTGACCGAGACCTGGCTGGTGCCGGTCGAAGCCTGGTTCGTCGACAAATACGGCCCGCGCATCGTCATCATGTTCGGCGGCATCATGATCGCGCTGTCCTGGGTGCTGAACTCCTACGCCGACTCGCTGACCCTGCTCTACGTCGCTGCCGTGGTCGGCGGCATGGGTGCGGGTGCTGTGTACGGCACCTGTGTCGGCAATGCGCTGAAATGGTTTCCCGATCGCCGCGGCCTCGCCGCCGGCGCCACCGCGGCCGGCTTCGGCGCCGGCGCCGCGCTGACCGTGTGGCCGATCTCGATCATGATCGCTTCGAGCGGCTATCAGAGCGCATTCTTCGATTTCGGCATCGGCCAGGGCCTGATCGTGTTCCTGCTCGCCTTCTTCATCCAGAAGCCTGATGTCGCGATGCCGGCGAAGAAGAAGCAGCTCAATCTGCCGCAGACCAAGATCGACTTCACGCCGCCGCAGGTGCTGCGCAGCCCGATCTTCTGGACCATGTATCTGGTGTTCGTGATGGTCGCTGCCGGCGGCCTGATGACGGCGGCGCAGATCGCGCCGATCGCGCACGACTACAAGATCGCCAACACGCCGGTCTCGCTCGCCGGCTTCCAGATGGCGGCACTGACGTTTGCGATTTCGCTCGACCGCATCTTCGATGGCTTCGGACGTCCGTTCTTCGGCTGGGTCTCCGACCAGATCGGCCGCGAGCACACCATGTTCATCGCGTTCGGCACCGGTGCGCTGATGCTGCTGACGCTCTCGACCTGGGGCCATATTCCGCTGGTGTTCGTGCTCTCGACGGCGGTCTATTTCGGCGTCTTCGGCGAGATCTACTCGCTGTTTCCGGCGACCTGCGGCGACACCTTCGGGTCGAAGTACGCGACCACCAACAACGGCATGCTCTACACCGCGAAGGGCACCGCCTCGCTGCTGGTGCCGGCCGCCAGCATCGTCGCGGCCAGCTATGGCTGGCAGGCGGTGTTCGTGATCGCGGTCGCGCTAAATGCAACTGCGGCGCTGATGGCGCTGTTCGTGATCAAGCCGATGCGGCGCGCCTTCATCCTCGGCAGCGAGGCCGCCGCCGAAGCCGCAACTGCGACGAACGCCAAGACGGCCTGATCCCAATCCGTCTCGCTGGACCGCAAGAGGCGCACTTCGGTGCGCCTCTTCTTTTTGCCCCGCCACAGGCATGCCAGATACAAGAAGACAGACGACTGAGGCCCTCAGCACCGTGCCCCGCCTCCGGAGAGTCCATAAACATCAGTAATCCTGTCTATTTACAGCGATTATTTGGTCGTAACTTCGTCCGCGTCGTGTTGACAATTGGTATTATGTATACCAGACTAGCGCCACCAACAACCCAAGGAGGTCGCCATGCAAGTCGGAGATATCCTGCGCAAGAAAACCGCCCGCGTCGCAACCGTTCGCATGAACGAGACCGTGGCGATCGCCGCGCAACTGATGCGCTCGAGCAATA
Organism: Bradyrhizobium sp. LTSPM299; assembly: GCF_000938235.1. Lineage (NCBI taxonomy): Bacteria > Pseudomonadati > Pseudomonadota > Alphaproteobacteria > Hyphomicrobiales > Nitrobacteraceae > Bradyrhizobium > Bradyrhizobium sp. LTSPM299. The sequence continues at coordinate 40,444 of NZ_JYMU01000073.1, read as the reverse complement.
TCAGCGCGCTCGTGGTCAAGGATGTCGTTCGCACCGAGGGCAACACCCCCGTCGGCATGTTCACCGAGCGCGACGTGGTGCGCGCGATCGCCCAGCACGGCGCGGCCGGCGCCAACATGCGGGTGTCGCAATTCGTATCCGTGCAGCAGCTGGTGTCCTGCAATTCGACCGACACGATCGAGCATATCCGTCATCTCATGAACAAGCACCACATCCGCCACGTGCCAGTGATCGACAATTACAGCCTGATCGGCGTCGTCAGCATGCGCGACATCTCGGCGGCGTTCGACGAGGAAGCAACCGGCTCCGCCACGGTGTTCGCAGCCTGACCGGCCACTTCTGATATCGCCGACAGCCCGGGAATTGCACGCCCGAGGACGCGGCGTCACACCGCAATGTCTGACTTAACGCCTGTCGCAAGACAGGCGATCGCAAATCTGCGCCGGGGTCGTGCGCGCCGGAAACATCATCTTTGGGAGGTCGCATGGCGCGGAACATTCTGATCCTTGGAGCCTCGTACGGCTCATTGCTGGCGACAAAGCTCTTGATGGCGGGTCACAACGCCACCCTGGTTTGCCGGAAGCAGACGGCAGACCTTATCAATCGCGACGGTACTGAAGTTCGTATCAAGCTGCGCGATGAGGCGACCCATCGGCCGATCTTCTCGCGCGACCTGCCCGGGATCCTGGACGCGGTCGAGCCCGCCGATGTCGATCCTTCGCGCTATGATCTGGTCGGCCTTGCGATGCAGGAACCGCAATACGCCGACCATGCGATCAAGGCCTTGATGAAAGAGATCGCCAAGGCGAAGCTGCCTTGCCTGTCGATCATGAACATGCCGCCTTTGCCCTATCTCAAGCGGATCCCCACGCTTGCGAAGATGGATCTGGAGGAGGCCTATACCAACGCCGCGGTATGGGAACGGTTCGAGCCGGGCCTGGTGTCGCTCTGCTCTCCTGATCCGCAGGCCTTCCGTCCACCTGAAGAGGCGGCGAACGTTCTTCATGTTGGCCTGCCGACAAATTTCAAAGCCGCGCCATTTGCGGACGCGAAACATAATCTACTGCTTCGGGAGCTCGAAGCCGACATCGATGCGGTGAAGCTGGATGGCCAGGACGTTCCGGTGAAGCTCAGGGTGTTCGATTCGATGTTCGTCCCGCTGGCCAAATGGTCGATGCTGCTGACGGGGAATTACCGCTGCATCACGCCGCGAGAGCCGCAATCGATCCGCGACGCAGTGCACGGCGATATCAATCTCTCGCAGTCGATCTACGGCCATGTCGACGCCATCGCCCAGCGTCTCGGCGCCGATCCCGCCGATCAGGTGCCGTTCGAGAAATACGCCAAAGCGGCGGAAAGCCTGCTCAAGCCCTCGTCGGCGGCCCGGGCGGTCGCGGGTGGCGCGCCGACCATCGAGCGCGTCGACCTGCTGGTGAAGCTGATCTCGCATCAGCTTGGTGTCCCCAACGCCGACATCGACCGTACGGTGCAGATCGTCAATCAGAAACTGAAGCAGAGCATCGTGGCGGACGTTTCAGGCGCGCCGGAAGGCGTTGCACTTGCAGCGACGTAGAGCCCGTCGATTCAGATTGAATCGGAGGGGAGCTCGCGTCTTCGTCGCGATCGATGGCAGCGGCGAACCATAGGCGTGAACTGGTTCTTGCCGTCGGCACCTGCTAGCTTGATGGCCAAGCGAATTCGCGCGGCTGGCATCACCCTGTTTCATGCGCATCATCCTCGGCCTTCTCTCCGGTCTGATCGGCATGCTGGCCGGCTGGTTCGGGCTTGCCTTTCTGGTGGTCGCGCTCGCGGGGCCGGACCGCGACGGCGGCACCGCCATGGGCGCCTTCTTCAATATCGGACCGATCGGCGCTGTGGTGGGCTTCATCGCCGGCGTGTGGCTATTCACTGGAATCGGCATCGTCAAAAGCGTGCCCTCCGCGGCGCCGTCCGGCAACGCCACCACGCCACCGACGCGCATCTCACGCCCCTTCGCGGTTGCGCTTCTTGTTCTCGCCGGAGGGCTCGGGTGGTGGGCGTGGTACGAGCTGATCCGCTCGCCCTACCTCACGCATGGCGACATGACGCTCGACCTGCAGTTCCGGCTGCCGCCGGACATGGCCCTGCCGCCTTCGAAAGAGGATGTGCATATCGATGTCACCGAAGGCGGCCGCAGATATGCGCCCATCAGCGTGAGCGATAGCTGGCACGGCCATGATGGCAACCGCCAGGTCGTCCTCGCGAAGGCGTCGTTGTCATACAAGGCGAGCCAACGCGTCGTCAGCCTGGCCCTGCCCGGCATCGACGAAGTCACCTGGCGGGTCGATCTCGGCAGCGATCCCGAACCCACGCAGGGCTACACGGCCTGGCGCCCGTCGAGCGGCAACTCCGCCTTGAAGATCGAGATGAACTTCCGCCTGCGCGCCGACCGCTGAAGATCCCCGCATTTCCGCATGGGCGCGCCGCCCCCGCAGGATAGACTTTTGCCGGCCCGAGCGGCATCCTCCGTGCGAACAGCAACCGTGCGCGGCTTGTCCCGCGACACGGAAAATTCGAGCGGGAACCGAGGGCAGAATGATCACAACACGCTTCACCGAGATGTTCGGCGTTGACCACCCGATCGTGCAGGGCGGCATGCAATGGGTTGGGCGCGCGGAGCTGGTCGCCGCCGTCGCCAATGCCGGTGCGCTCGGCATGATCACGGCGCTGACCCAGCCGACGCCGGATGATCTGCGCAAGGAGATCGCGCGCTGCCGCGACCTCACCGACAAGCCGTTCGGCGTCAACCTCACCATCCTGCCCTCGATCAAGCCGCCGCCTTACGCCGAATATCGCCAGGCCATCATCGAGAGCGGCATCAAGATCGTCGAGACCGCCGGCAACAAGCCGCAGGAGCATGTCGACGAGTTCAAGAAGAATGGCGTCAAGGTCGTGCATAAATGCACCAGCGTCCGCCACGCACTGTCAGCCGAGCGGATGGGCGTCGATGCGATCTCGATCGACGGCTTCGAATGCGCGGGACATCCAGGCGAGGACGACACGCCCGGTCTGATCCTGATCCCGGCCGCCGCCGACAAGGTGAAGATCCCGATGATTGCATCCGGCGGCTTCGGCGATGCCCGCGGCCTGGTCGCAGCGCTTGCGCTCGGCGCCGACGGCATCAACATGGGCACCCGCTTCATGTGCACCAGGGAAAGCCCGATCCATCAGCTCGTGAAGGAGAAGATCGTCGCCAATGACGAGCGCGAGACTGAATTGATCTTCCGCACCATGCGCAACACCTCGCGCGTCGCCAGGAATGCGATCTCGACCAAGGTCGTCCAGATGGAGAAGGAGGGCGCCAAGTTTGAGGACGTCCGCGAACTCGTCGCCGGCGCCCGCGGCAAGATGGTCTACGTATCAGGCGATGCCGACGAGGGCATCTGGTCGGCCGGTCAGGTGCAGGGCCTGATCCACGACATTCCGACCTGTGGCGAACTGATCTCGCGCATCATGCACGAGGCGGAGGCGATCATCCGCGAGCGGCTCGAAGGCATGATGTCGGGCGGCAAGCGCCAGGCCGCGGAATAGGCGGCCAGCGGCATCGCGGCGGCAGCCGGCCTCGCGATGCCGGCGATCCTCTGACGGGAGTTAGCATGCGTCTCTTCACGTCAGCCGTTGCGGCCGCGCTCTGTTTGTCGGCCACGTTGGCCCATGCAGCCGGCCTTCGGCTGATCAAGGTGCAGACCGAGGGAGCCCCGCCGCCGATGCAGATCGCGGTGTGGTCGCCCTGCGCTGCACCGGCAGGCGAGGTGCAACTGCGCACCTCGACCCTCCCCGGAACGACGGATTGCGCTGTCGTGGGCGAGAAGCTGCCGCTCATCGTGGTGTCGCATGGTTATGGCGGAAGCTTCACCGGGCATCACGACACCGCCGAGACGCTTGCGGATGCCGGCTTTGTCGTGGTCGCGGTCAATCATCCCGTCGATACCGGCGCCGGCGACATGACCCGGGCGGATACGCTTGCGGTGCTGGTCGAGCGCTCCGCCGACATCAAACGCGCGATCGACTACATGCTCGACGCATGGTCGGACCGCGCCAGGCTCGATCCCGACAAAATCGGCTTCTTCGGCTTCTCACGCGGCGGCTACACCGGCCTCGTCGTCGCCGGTGCCAATCCTGATATCAGCAAGGCCACCACGTTCTGCTCGGTGTTCGATCGCAAGCCGAGTTGCGGAGAACTGCAACGGAAGGAGATCCCGACCGGGACGCCCGTCCATGACCCTCGCGTCAAGGCCATGGTCATCGCCGATCCGGCGTTCGGTCCGTTGTTCGATCGGAACGGATTGAAGGATGTGAAGATACCGACCGAGCTCTGGGCCTCGGAACTCAGCGGCGAAGACGGAATCAGCGAGATCAATCCCGACCAGGTCGCGGCGATCTACAACGACCTACCGGTCAAGGCGGACATTCATATTGTCCGCAATGCCGGACATTTTGACTTCCTGTCGCCCTGCTCTGCGGATATGGCAAAGCGCCTGCCGAAATTTTGCACGGACCGGCCGGGCTTCGACCGCGTCGCTTTCCACAAGGAGTGGGACGCTGACATTCTGGCCTTCTTTCGCAAGCAGCTCGTGGACGCCCATCAGCCGTAACGTCCCGTCGAACACGCATCGGCCAACAAGAGTAGAGCAAAGCCTATGAAAGCTTACGTGTACGGAGCCAACGGCCCTGAAATCGCCGAGGTCGCAAAACCGCAGCCGAAGGGCACCCAGGTGCTGGTCAAGGTTCATGCCTGCGGGCTGAACCGCGCCGACCTCGGCATGACCAAGGGTCATGTCCACGGCGCGGCCGGCGGCGTCGGCACCGTGCTCGGCATGGAGTGGGCCGGCGAGGTTGCCGAGCTCGGCCCCGATGCCAAAGGTGTCAAGGTCGGTGACAAGATCATGGGCTCCGGCGGCGCGGCGTTTGCCGAGTACACGCTGGCCGATCACGGCCGATTGTTCCGCGCGCCCTCGAACATGAACTTCGACGAGGCCGCAACGCTTCCCGTCGCGCTCGCCACCATGCACAACGCCGTCGTCACCAATGGCGCGTTGCAGGCCGGCCAAACCGTGCTGGTCCAGGGCGCCAGCTCCGGCGTCGGCTTGATGGCGATGCAAATCGCAAAACTGAAGGGCGCAAAGCTCGTCATGGGGTCCTCGACGGATGCGATGCGCCGCGGACGGCTGACCGAGTTCGGTGCCGATCTCGCGGTCGACTCCTCCGATCCCGGCTGGGTCGATCAGGTGCTGAAGGCAACCGACGGCAAGGGCGTCGATTTGATCGTCGACCAGGTCTCCGGCAAGGTCGCCAACCAGAACCTGGCGGCGACAAAGGTCAAGGGCCGCATCGTCAATGTCGGCCGGCTCGGCGGCACCCATGCCGACTTCAATTTTGATCTCCACGCAGCGCGCCGGATTCAATATATCGGCGTCACCTTCCGCACTCGCTCGATCGAAGAGATCCGCGAGATCTTCGATGAGGTGCGGAAAGATATCTGGCCGGCGGTCGAAGCGCGAAAACTGCAGCTGCCGATCGACAAGGTCTACAAATTCGACGACATCGGCGCGGCGTTCGCGCACATGGAAGCCAACAAGCACCTGGGCAAGATCGTGGTGACGCTGTAACCGACGTCGTAGGGTGGGTGGAGCGTAGCGATACCCATCATTAGCGCGATCACCGCGCTTCGCCGGAGAATCCCTGCCCCAATGCAGACAGACGCTCGAGCGCGGCTTGCGGCAACGGGCCCTTCTCGACCGCGGCGAGCGCGTCGTCGAACTGCTGCGGCGTCGCCATGCCGACCAGGATCGTGCCCATCGCCGGGTGAGACAGCGCAAACCGCGTCGCGGCTTCGGTGAGGCTGCTCGCGAACCCCGCCTCGATCAACGGCATCAGACGGCGCGCGCGCTCGACATCGACCTCGTAGCTCTTTGCCGAACCGATCGGCTCGGGCGCCGGCCCCGCAATCGGATGACGCTCGGCCGTTCCCGACAGCGCGCCGCCGGCCAGCACGCGGATGCCCACGACACCAACGCCGGCAGCGTTGGTGTGATCGAACAATCGCCGATAATCCTGCGCCGGATAGTTTTGCGGCAATGCCTCCGCAGCGGATGGATTGAGCATGTTGTAGACGATTTGCGCGCTGTCGAAGACGCCGGCATCGATCACCTGCCGCAGTGCCGCCGTATCGCCGACACCAGTCATGCCGAGGAAACGAATCTTGCCCTGCTGACGCAGCCGTTCGAACGCCGGGACCACATCGTCCAGCACCTGCCGGACGCTCAGCGCCGATCCGCCGCCGTTTTCGGTGATCGGATTGTGCAGATGAAAGATATCGACCCGGTCGAGACCTAAACGCGCCAGGCTGCCTTCGAGTGAACTCGTCACGGTATCAGCAACGTTGCCAAACTCGCTCGGCGGCAAACGGACCTTGGTGCCGACGACCACATTGGCCGGCTTCAGCTTCTGCAAAACGCGGCCAAGGTTCCTTTCGGACTCGCCATTGCCGTACTGCACCGCGGTGTCGAAGTAGTTGACGCCGGCGGCGATCGCCCGCGCGATGGTGCGCTCCTGCTCGGCGGGATCGCCGCGCACCATGAATCCGCCCACCGCCCCGCAGCCGAAGCCGAGGACCGAGAGCTGCATTCCGGTGCGCCCAAAGACTCGCAGCTGCATCGCAGTTCCTCCGACCGACCGCGAGTATGCGCTACCAACTCGGCGCTCACCACCGATATCGGACGACGCCCTTGCCGGCGTAGCTCGACGCGATGCGTCCAACAAAGTCACAGGTAGTAATATTGTAATGGACAACCTTTGTGCGATCGTCTAGCTTTCCGTCCCCGCGGCTTCGTACTGGGCAGGGGTCATGCCATTCGGGTCAGAAGGCGTTGAAGCAGGGCTGGGGCTTGCGCTGTCGGGAGGCGGCTTCCGCGCCACCCTCTTCCACATCGGCTCGTGCTGGCGGCTGATCGAGTTGGGCATCGCAAAAGATCCAACCACGAAAAGCTATCAAGATCTCGTCGTCGCCCCTCTGCGGGAGTTCTGCGGCATGCATATCGGCACACTTCGCACGCGTCTGAATCCATTCGACGACACAGAACAGGAGCAGCTGATCAATTGGGGATGCGCGCTCTGCGACGCCGCCATACGAAAGCACGCGCGCCAAATCGTCAAGACGCAAGCCAAGCCAACATGGCCATGCCCGGGTCACCCGTTAGGATAACCGATACATTCATAGATATTTTCATTCATAGCATTGGGAGATTTTCAGATGGGTAAGAAAGCAATAGCACGCGCCCGCAAGACTCCTGTCCGCAAAACTCGGATCGCTCCGAGCCAGGCGCCCAGCACACGCCCGTTGGCTCCACCTATCGGCGGCGAGCCGGAATTTGCTCAGCCGGAGCCGACCTCGGCTCCCGGCAAATTTCGCACGCCCCATAAGTCCGACGCGGAAGCGTACAGCATCCTCGACGAGCTAAAGAAAAATCACGAGATCAAACCATCAGCTTTTCCGCGAGCTCGTGGCGGTGACGAGCCTGTCCTGACCTTGGAGCAGATCTGGGGATCGGAAGGAAAATCCCTCGCACGAAGGGTCATTCAAAGCCGTCAGATCATCTTTCACTCGGTCGGGGACACCGGAAATACCCGGAGCGTCAAGCCGCAAGAGGCGGTCGCGGACAAGATGGAAGCCGATTTCCTTGAGGAGCAAGTTGGCGACAAGCCAATTTTCTTCCTCCACCTCGGTGACGTGGTCTACAGTTTTGGCGAGAAAGAATACTACTACGATCAATTCTATGAACCGTACCGAAACTACCCGGCACCGATCATCGCAATCGCCGGAAACCACGACGGGATGGTTGCGCCCAATACAAATGCGATCACACTTGATGCCTTTCTGAGCAATTTTTGCACGCCCGGTTTCAAGAACGCTCTCGAAGCGGGTGGCCTCGACCGAACCACCATGATTCAGCCCGGCGTCTACTACACGTTCGAGGCGCCTTACGTGCGTATCCTCTGCCTCTACAGCAACACGCTCGAGGACCCCGGGATCATTTCGACGGAGGAGGGACATTTTCCGCAAGTCACGGACGTGCAGTTGACCTATCTGCGGGCCGCGCTGACCCGGATCAAATCCGAGAATTTCAAGGGAGCGGTCATTGTCGCAATCCATCATCCGATTTTCACACACGGATCGGGCCATGGTGGAAGTCCGAATGTCATGAAGCAGATGGACAAGATCTGCCAGGACGTCGGAATTTGGCCGCATGCCGTTCTCTCCGGGCACGCCCACAATTACCAGCGCTTTACCCGAAGGATGGCCGACCGGGAGATACCCTACATCATTGGCGGAAACGGCGGACACGCGACGTCGCGATTGCGTCGAAAGCAGGATGGCGGGGTCTTGCGCGTGCCAACGGAACTACCGCAACTGGCCCAGGGCCGAGATACGGTCGTTTTCGAAAATTACGATGACCAGAACTACGGCTATCTGCGCGTATTTGTGGATGAACAGCAGTTGCGGGTCGAGTACCATCCCGCATCGGACGGGCGACATGTGAAGGCCCCGGACGACCACGTGACGGTCGATCTCAGCTCTCACAAACTGGTTGCCTTCGACACTCCGCACGCCAGGCGCAGCCGCTCATAGCGGACTGCGACGAACCGGAGCAGGATACGATCTCCGAACCTCGCCATACAGGTGAGAACATGGGAATGCTTGCTACCGGGATCGTCGCTCTCGGTATTTCACTTGCTGCCGGCGGCGTCTGCCGTGCGCAATTTGAGGCTCCAGGCCGGCTCGGCCACGCTCCTGTTGTCAACGAGGAGCCTCCCGAAGGCAAGATGGCGCCGGGAATGGTGTTGCTGGTCGACGACGGCAGCTGCGGCAAAGGCAGGGTCAAGCAAGTGACCGGCGGTGAGATAGCCGGGTTCGACGCCAGACCGCGGACCAGAAGATGCATCCCGAGGCCCACGAGGTGACCGGCGGCCATCACCGTCGGCGACGTCTGGTTCAATCGACGGCGCCGATCGTGACATCGCGGTCCCGGGAATACGCAATGTCGAACGGTGTTACTTCATCCTGACGCACTTGTTACGAGGTGTCCGATCAACGGACATTCGCTCCCCTTCACGCCCGTGTATTCTGCGGGCGTTGCCCGTCGCCACACCGCGAAGCCAGCCACAGTGCAATTCAGGAACGAGAAAATGAATCGAGCAATGATGATACTTGCGGCCGGCGCCAGTCTGCTGGCCGGCATGGCAGCGCCTGCCAAAGCGGCGCCGGAGGTGTCGCTGGCCCGCATCGATTGCGGCACGCCACAGGCACCGACATCAGTCAATGAACGTTTCTCGGATACCTTTGCCTATGGTGATCTCAAGATTCAGTTCGTCTTCAGCTGCTACCTCATCAAACACGGCGACGACTACATGCTGTGGGATACCGGCCATGCGATGACGGCACCCAACGTCGCGCCGAAGGTGAGCCTGGTCGATACCCTCGCCAGGATCGACCTCAAACCCGATCAGATCAAATATGTCGGCATCAGCCACTATCATGCCGATCACACCGGCCAGATCGCCTCGTTTCCGAAGGCAACCCTGCTGATCGGCGCCAGGGAGTGGGACGCGATCTCCAGCCCCAAGCCGCCCGAAGGCGCGAACTTCAAGCCGTTCGAAAGCTGGATCAAGGGCGAGAGCAAGGTCGAGCCGGTCCCCACCGACAAGGACGTGTTCGGTGACGGCAGCGTGATCATGCTGCGCACGCCCGGCCACACGGCGGGCCATTCCAGCCTGCTGGTCAAACTGCCGCAGATGGGCCCTGTCATCATTACCGGCGACGCGGTCCACTTCCACGAGAACTGGGATTCCGACGGCGTGCCATGGTTCAACTACGATCGCGCCCAGACGGTGGCTTCGATCGAGCGCCTGAAGAAAATCGCGGCGAATCTGAAGGCGACGGTCATCATCCAGCACGATGCCCGCGACATCGACAAATTGCCGGTATTTCCTGCGTTCGCGAAATAGTGACTGCCGACCAAACGGGATGGCGCGGCCCGGTTTCGGGGCGGTGCTCAAGAACAGCCGGCGGGATGAACCCGCCGGCTGCTTCGCGCGACCGAAGCCTGGGGTCAGTTTCAGTCGCCCGCTGCTCTTCCTCCGGCGCGGGCTGTCGTATAATGAAAGAATCACTGCCGGAACGTGCCGATGGTTCCCTTTGGGAACGAATTGGCCGCGCCGATGGTAGTGGCGGTTCATTAATCCGAAAGCCGCAATCTGACACGTGATCGACGCAGGCGCGGACGGGCATTTCAACCGAGGCATGGCATGGCAATTCGATTGACGACGGCGCAATCCACCGTCGCGACGCGGCATTGGGGCTTTCCCACGGTTGTGACGCTGGCGGCGATGGCCGCGCTGACGGCGCTGGCCACCCCCGCCGCGGCGAAACAGCCCCGCCCCGCGGCCCCCGTCGAGGCGACGGCACCGCGCCAGGCCGGTGATCCGATCATGGCGATCGTGTCGATCAAGACCCAGCAGGTCACCTTCTACGACGCCGATGGCTGGATCCTGCGCGCGCCGGTGTCGACCGGCATCAAGGGACGCGAGACCCCGGCCGGGGTCTTTGCCCTCCTCGAGAAAGACAAGGACCACCACTCGACCCTCTATGATGATGCCTGGATGCCGAACATGCAGCGCATCACCTGGAACGGCGTCGCGCTGCATGGCGGGCCGCTGCCCGGATATGCGGCCTCGCATGGCTGCGTGCGGATGCCCTATGGTTTTGCCGAGAACCTGTTTGACAAGACTGCGATCGGGATGCGGGTGATCATCGCGCCTGGTGACGCGGCCCCGGTCGAGTTCTCCCACCCCGCGCTGTTCGTGCCGAACAAGGAGGCCATCGCGGCCGCGCCGGCCAAGGCCGAGACGCTGGCCCGCGAGGCGGCCGAGGCAGCCAAGGCGGTCGACGAGACCAAGAAAGCCGCAGCGACCACCGCGCGCGACACGGCATCGCTGACCGCGTCGCTGCGCAAGCTGAAGGCGCTCAAGACCCGCGCCGACGCCGAGCTCGCTTACGCCGACAAGGTGCTCACCGCCGCGAAGACGGACGAGGCCAAGGCGCGGGCCGATGACCTCAAGCAAAAGGCCGCCGCCAAGGCCGCGGACCTCGGGACCCAGCTCGACACCGCCGATGCGGACGCGAAATCCAAACTCGACGCCGCGGCGAGCGCCAAGGACGCCGCCAAGGCGGCCGCGACCAAGAAAACCGACACCGCCAAGGCGGCGAGCGAAGCCAAGCTCGCACTCGAGCCGGTCTCGGTTTACATCAGCCGGGCGACGCAGAAACTTTACGTCCGCCGCAACACCCATAAGCCGTGGCCTGATGGCGGCGAGGTGTTCGATGCGAGCATCGAGGTCCCGGTCACGATCCGTGATCCCGAGAAACCGATCGGCACGCACATCTTCACGGCGGTGGCGCGCAACGATTCGGGCCTGCGCTGGACCGCTGTCACGATCGACAGCGGCGACGACGCCAAGGACGCGCTCGACCGCATCACCATCCCGCAGGATCTGCTGGATCGGATCGCGCCGACCGCAGCGCCGCGATCCTCGATCGTCGTCTCGGACGAGCCGCTGAGCAGCGAGACCAACTATCGCACCGAGTTCGTCGCGGTCCTGAGCAACCAGCCCCAGGGCGGCTTCATCACGCGCAAGCCGACGCCACGTCCGGTCGACGAAGTCCCCGTTGCCAGCAACGACGGCTTCGGATTCGGCTTCTTCCATTTCCAGCCCGATCCGCCCCCCCAACCCGTCAACACGCGCCGGCGCGGCGGCCAGTACTATCAGCCGGCGCAACCGGCGCAGCAGGGCTGGCAACCGGCGCAGGGCTGGAACTGGTAAGACGCAAGGCGGGCCGCCGTGCGTGGCGGTCCTGCCGATCCCATGCTATCCTTGCTTCGAGCGATCCTTTGGAGCTTTCGTTGCAACGGGCGCAGTTCAAAATCGACGTCCAGTCGGATGACCCGATCTGGACACAGGCGCGGCAGGAGCTGTGGCGGCGCGTCGAGCAGCATGATTTCGAGCCCGACACACCGCTGAATTTTACCCGCCGACTCGCGCGCGACCATGGCTGGAGTCTCGAGGACGCCCGCGCCGCCGTCGATGCCTATCGCCGCTTCTGCTTTCTCGCAATCGTCTCGCCGACGCCGGTCACGCCAAGCGAGGTCGTCGACGAGGTCTGGCACCAGCATCTGATCTATTCACGCGACTATTGGCTGATCTGGTGCGGAGAGACCTTGCAGGCGCGGCTGCACCACGATCCCACACCCGGCGGCCCCGAGGCCCAGATGACCTATCGTCGGCAGTATGCCGAAACGCTGGCACTGCACGAGCGCGCCTTCGGGCCGCCGAGCCCGGAGCTCTGGCCGGCGACGCATCTGCGCTTCGCACGGCCGCGATATCACATCACGGACCGGAGCCGCTGGCTTGTCATGCCAAAGCCCATTGCATGGATCCGCAGTCGATTCAGGAGGTGAATTGATGCCATGGAATCCGCTCGACTGGACGGCCGGCCCCTTCCTTGCCCTCTATGTGACCATTGCAATCATCCTCTTCGCGTGGGGCTTCAGCTTGAGGTCGATGATCGGGCCGGCCGCGCAGGCGAGCCGCCGATTGAGCCCGTTGGAATTGGCTTACCTCGCCGGCGGTGAACGCCGCCTCGGCGACGCGGTCCTGCTCGGCCTTACATCGGGGCATGGCGCTACTATCAACCCGAGGGATCACGCGATCACCGTCACCGACCAATCGCCGCTGACGGCCCTGCTAGGCCGCTCGCCCGCTCTGTCGGTCTGGCCCAACATGACGCGACGGCAGTTCCAGACGGCAGTCAAGCCAATCGTCGGGCGGATTCACGGGCGCCTGCAAGAGTTGGGTTATTGCCCGACCGGTGCTCAGATGGCGGCCTTCCGCATGACCGTCCTGCCCTTCATCGGTCTCCTCCTGGGGCTTGGTATCACCAAGGCCATTGTCGGCGCAGAACGGCATCATCCAATCGAAATTCTGCTGGTCCTGCTCACCCTCACAACAATCGGCGGCATTGTCCTGGCGTGGCGTTGCAGGCGGACGCGTGCCGGCAACGACGTTCTGCGGTCGTCTCAGGCCTCCCATGCGCGGGCCTCGCGCGCGCCGCTCGATCACGAACTGCTGCTTGCCGTCGCGCTCTCAGGCGCGGTCGTCCTGTCCGGCACCGCCTACGTGTCGGTCTACGCCGCCTCGCGGACAATGAGCAGCTCTGGCGGCAGCGGTTGCGGTGCTGGCGGCGGCGGTTGCGGCGGTGGTGGTGGGGGCGGCGGTTGCGGCGGATGCAGCTGAAGGGGGCGCTTATTATTTCCGGCTGATCGAGAGCAGCGCGAACAGGGCCGAATCCCCCTCCGCTTGAGCGGCTTGCCGCGTCACCTCATAACCTGCCGCTATTTCGACGATCCCCTCCGAGACGTTCCATTTCCACCGGGCCTGACCGGATTGCGACACGGCGACTTCAAGAAGGCGGATCGCGGGCTCGGCCATGGCGGCTCCATGCTGCTGAATTTGCAGCTTAGCCACGAAACCCCGGCACCGGCGTTTCAGCGGCTGCTTCTCAAGACCCGTTCCGATGGAATCGGAACGGGGCTCTCGATTCGTCGTCGCTCAAGCGACCCGCTTCTTGACGGGTACTGGTGGTGGATTGATTTCGGCGATTTTGCGAAGGCAGTCGGTTTCGGAGTCATGCGGGCCGGAGACGAAGGTCCCGGAGACCTTGGTCGAGTACCAGCCGGAGATGACGCCAAGGCGGGATGCCTCTTCGGTCTTGACATGACGGGGCGACAGATTTTGCATCAGGTGCTTTCGGTTGGGCCGTTCCGATTCTGCGTCGAACCGGCCGGATGAAGTTCAGTCGTTCTGGCTACGCCGCTCCAGATCCGGCTTCGAAGCCCGACGTCGGCCCGCAGGCGACAGATATCGGTGGCGATTTGCGCGGCCATGGCCGGGACGCTTGTCGAGGTCGATCGGAGGGCCCTCAACGCGGTGCGGCGGCCGGAAGCTCGCGATCGATGCCCTCGATGCGGAACGGGTGTCTGAAATGTCCCGTGTCCCGTCGCGGGTGCATGGACAATCCGCAGCGCAACGCATCTGCGCGACAACCCATTAAATTGTCCGGCCATCGGCGCACCGTGCGCGCTTTCGCGGCAACTAGCTATGGTTTTCTCATGCGCATACGCATTTGATCAAGCAGGGCAGCCAAAGCCTTGTTTTCGGCGGCTTCGTAGCCACTTCCGAAACAGACCCGTTGCAGAATGCATGTCGACGAAGAATCGTCGCGGCTTCAAGATGTGGACGGAAATAGCCTCATGACCAATGATCCATCCCCGACCTTAAGTCCCAGTGAGTTTGATTCCCTGCGCGAGATCAGCAAGGGCGACGCGCAGCGCGAGATCCCGCAGGTTCACTGGGAACGACTTGTCGGCATGGGCTATGCCTTAAGACGGCTCGGCGAGCTTGGCTTGACCGCATCAGGAACACGTCGTCTCGCGGCGGGCAAATAGCCGCTCCCGCCTTTGCGTGCTCATGACGGCTTTGGGTCCAAGACGGAAGTCAACAACGTAGCCCGGATGCGCGGAGCAATATCCGGGAGCCTGTAGCCCGCATACCGCGGAGCCTGCCATCGGGCGCGCGTTCGCGCGCCCCGTTGGCTGATGCGGGCGACAAGCTCGCCGAATTATGTCCGGCTGACAGTTTGCACTTGCGCCTTATCAAACGGCGTCCTTGGCAACCTTCAACGGTGACGCCTTCACCGACTTGCTGGCCGGCTTGGCCGCGAACTCCATCGGCTCCTTCGTAAACGGGTTGACGCCGCTGCGGGCCTCGGTCGCGGGCTTGTTCACCACCGACATTTTGACGAAGCCGGGAATGACGAACTCGCCGGATTCATTCAGCTCCTTGTAGCCGACGATCGCCATCTGCTCGATGACGGTCTTTACGTCTCCCTTGGAAAGCTGCGTTGCTTCCGCGATTGCGTCAATCAACTGGTTCTTGGTCATCTTGGCCATGTTGGTTTCCTTATGTGAGCGAAGCGCACGGGCGGCGCCGGGTGTGACGCCCCGGTTCCAAATGCCACCGCGATGCGCGTCTCGTCCGTGTCGGATGATCCTGGGGTCACCGGGCTTAAAACCTATCGAGGCCAAAAGCGCAAGGATTAGCTCGATTCTGTGCATAACACCCGGGACACCATTGTCGACGCTGCCGGGCGCCTTTGTGGCCTTGTCCGCCACGATTCCGCCGGCCGACCCCGCCGTGCTTGCTCTCCGGTCGAAAACTCAAATCAGCGAAGATGAACAAGTGCGGCCAGTTTACATCAATCTAAAGGTGTATGAGAGGATTTTCGCCCGCGAAAATATTGACGAAGATTCTGCGCCGGATGCGAACTGCCTCACGTCGGAATGAGTGGACTAATGATTGGTTACTACCTTAGATTAATTAATGGAGAACCCACGTGGTAGATACTTCTCAGCTTTACAAGAACTTTGCTCATGTCAATTCACTCATCCATCAAACGCTGCCGGGCGGCTTCGGCATGGGCGGCAGCAGCCGGTATCAGCACGCCATCCAATCCTGGGCCGTCACCGGGAAATCAGCCGACGACATGTGGTACTCCTACTACATGGTCGAAATCGACAGCATCCTGTTCACGTCCGTGGACGGTACGTTCAAGCTGCACGAGTACAATTACGACTGCCGTCTCGTCGATGCCAATGGGCAGATCGTACCATTGACCGAACTGGTCGCGGTCACGCCCGATACCACGCAGGGGTCGACCTCGTACACCACGTCGATGAGCGAGTCGTTCTCGGCGAGCGGCGGCTTCTTCGGCGCTGACCCGACCGCGACCATCGGCGGGTCAGTGACGTTCGGACACAGCGTGACGCGGAGCGTGCCCGACATCGGCATCAATAACCGGAGCATCACCAGCGACGGGCAAAACGCGTCCTGGACGCTTCAGGTCGCGGGCGAGGCACCCGCCCAGCATGCGTCGATGGAGTTCACCGCGCAAATGTTGTTCCGCGTTCCGACCAAACCCGGCCCGCAACCCAACTATGGCGTGAAGCTCGAGTTCAATTCGCAGGTGTTCGACGACGACGAAACGGCACCGGCTATCACGACCGGACTTGCGCGTTGATGATGCCGCAGCTCGGGACCACCAAGCTGGTGGAATGGGGCGACCGCGGCATGTACTGCGTACTGAAGCCGGAAATCATCAAGCTGGTCACCCCGGTCGTGCCGTAACGCACGCGGTCGCCACAGCCGGCCTGCGCCGCCTCTCACGATTCCGCGCAGGCCCGGCCGGAGAACCCCGTAACCCGACAGCCATGGCAGGAGCCAGCAATGGAAACCGAAACCGAAAAAGCAATGAAGGAAATACTCGACTTTGTGAAAACGTCGCCTAACGAGATCGCCAAGATAGCACTCTTGTATCTCGAACCCAAAGAGCAAAACGTCATCCTCGCCGGGTTCGAACAGCTCGAGAAAGAGAGGGCACTAACAACCCAAGAACAATCGGCGAAGGGATTTTTGCGGGACAAGGTCCTGGAAGACGTCAGGAAGCTGGTCGCGGAGTTTGCGGCGGAACACGGTTTGAATATCGAGGCTCCGCTTCCCCCACTGATCGAAATTGACGCTTTGGGCCTCGGCGAAGAAATGAAAGCCGCGCTGGAGGCCAAACAGGACGACGACAATCCGCCCGACCTCGGAGATGGCGGCCATCAGAATGGCGACGGGCCGAACGGCGGCGACAACAATGCCGGCGATTTGAACGGTCCCGACGACGATCACAAGGAGGGGACGGACATGGCGGGAGCGCACGCCCGCTAGCGAAGGATAGACAGAGCATGGTCCGAGCGTCTGACGGCATGGCGGCCCGCGTCACTCTGACCCGACGAGCAACTCGGCAAACATTTCTAGCGCGTAGGATGGGTGGAGCGTAGCGATACCCATCGACTGCGTCTGAGCGGCGAGATGATGGGTTTCGCTTCCGCCTTCGCACTTCGAGCTGTCAACTACGAATTGCGGTGACAACGCACGTTGAGAATGCTCTATCCGGCAACGTCACACGAACGGCATGAAGATATCGGGCCGTTTGGGGAGAAGCCGCCGAAAATAGCGCCGTCCTTCATCCGAAACGGTGTTGCTGCCGGCAAAGAAGTCGTCCGGAATATGGCGTGTTTTGCCAGCCACACGCTCAAGCGGCACGAGCCGAGGTTCGATGCGGGTGCCGTCATAATGCAGCACCACCGAGCCACTCCCGGTCAACGCACTTTCCGCGGCAAAGGCGCCGGCGGCGAAAGCCTCCTTGCGGTCGGTGTCGTCGATCACGCCGACATATCCGCGTGGCAGATAGCCCAGCGTGTCGACGCGCGCCCTTGCCTTGGGAAAACGCGATTTCAGCGCTTTCTGGATCTCGATGCCGAGATCGCCGCCGGTCAATTGCAGATTGCCATGGGCGTCGCGCTCGACTGCCTCGCCCGCCAGCGCCTCGGCGAGAGGTCTTCCCATCTCGTCCTGCACGCCCTCGGACATCGAAACGATACAGCGGCCCAGGCGCGCATAAACCGCCCCCACCTCGTCGAGGAACTGGGCAACCGAGAACGGCTTTTCCGGAGTGTAGATCAAATGCGGGGCGTCGTCCGGCGATTGCTGCCAGCCCGCGGCGGCGGCGGTGAGGAAGCCGGCATGGCGGCCCATGACAATGGCCACATAGATGCCGGGCATGGCGCGAAAATCGAGATTGACGCTGACAAGGGCATTGGCGACGAAGGCAGCGGCCGAGATGAAGCCGGGGACGTGATCGTTCTCCATCAGGTCGTTATCGATGGTCTTGGGGGCATGCACGAAATGGCAGGGGCCACTTGACTGCTGCCGCAGCAGTTCGAGCGTTCCGGCGGTATCATTGCCGCCAATATAGACGAAGGCGCGGGCGTCCAGCCGCTCCAGAGCCGTCAGGATATCTGCGCACGCGCCAGAATTGGGTTTGTCGCGGGTCGAGCCGAGGGCCGAATTTGGCGTGTTGCCGAGGCGGCGGAGTTCGGCCTCGGGGACGGCGGTGAGATCGACGACGTTCCCCGCCGTGAGGCCTCGCACGCCATAGCGCGCGCCGAGAACCCGCAACGACGGATCATGCCTGCGCGCGGCAAGGATGGCGCCACACAGGGTCTGGTTGATCACAGCGGTGGGGCCGCCGCCCTGGGCGATGACGATCGATGGCATGGATCCTCCATAACTTGTTTCTTGCTATGCCGCCCGTGGACTGTGAGAGACGATTGAAGCGAAGATTGGCCAATCCCGCAACGTTGGCCGTAGATTTTTTGCAACCACCGATTCTTAGCCAAGGATCGATCGGTACAGGGCCAAATATCGATCGGCCATGAGATCGACCGTGAAGCGTGCCGATACCGCCGCATGGCACGCGGCGCGATCGATTTCGCCGATACGATTGATCGCATCGACCGCCGCATCGAGGCTGTCGACCAGGAAGCCGGTGACGCCATCTTCGATCAGCTCGGGCATCGATCCGCGGTTGCAGGCAATCACCGGCGTTCCGCAGGCGAGCGCTTCCACCACCGACAGGCCAAACGGCTCATCGAAATTGATCAGGTGGAGCAGCGCGCGCGCGGAGCCGAGCGTCCTTGCCCGTGCCGCACCGCCGACCGCACCAAGGTAGACGACGGACCGGCCGTCGAGCGCGGGCGCGACCTGCTCGTTGTGATAAGTCTGGTCCTGGACGATGCCGGCCATGATCAATTTCCGTCCGGATCGATGGGCTGCCGTGATCGCTTCAGCAGCCCCCTTGTCCGGATGAATGCGGCCGAAGAAAAGCAGATCGTCGCTGCCATGCGGGTCGAAGGGAAAATCCCCGAGCGGGATGCCATGATGGATCGTTGCGGCATAGCGCAGGTCTGGATCGCGGTCGGCCTGGCTGATGGCGACATAATGGACGCGATTTTCGTATTGCTTGTAGGCAGGTAGAATGCGCTCGGACGAGAAACCGTGGATCGTGGTCACGACAGGGGTCCCGACCAGCCGCGAGAAGGCGAGCGGGACGAAATCGGCCTGGTTGTGAATAAGATCGAACCGACCTGCCTGTTCAAAGACATGGGCGACGTGGAGCATCTCCCACACCTTGGCGTCGATCGCGGGGTCCTCCGAATAGGGCGCCGGGCAGACGCCATCGAGCCTGGCCGCGGTTTGGCTATCCATTGTGGCGAACAGGGTGACGTCAACGCCGCGCGCCACCAGCGCCTCGGTCAGGAGACTCGTCACCTGTTCCCAAGGACCGTAATGGCGCGGCGGTGTACGCCATGAGATCGGCGCCAGCATGGCGATACGCAAGCAACCCTCCTTCCCTGCCTGGTGCTATCCGGCCCGAAGCACGACACCTTCATTCGACCCTAGCAGGATGGCCCCACCTTCAACCAGCGTCGCATCGTCGAGCGTTGACAACAGCAACCGGCTGCCACGCGCCCAATCCGGCAATTGCAGTTGGTGCGGCGTCGCCCCGAAGTTGAGCGCCACGAGCAGCCGCTCCGAATCATGTCGGCGCTCGTAAGCAAGTATCTCGCCTTCCCCACTCAACAGTACGAAATCACCGGTCGACAAAGCCAGGCAATTCCGCCTGAGCGCAGTCAGCCGACGATAAAGTGTCAGGATCGATTGAGGATCTTCCGTCATGCGCGCCACGTTGCGCGTGGGCCAGTCGGCATTGAGCGGGAGCCACGGCTTGACCGTGCTGAAACCGGCATGTTCACTCTCATCCCATGGCATCGGCGTGCGCACGGGATCGCGGCCCAACGCCAAACCGGGCTCGCGCAACTCGCGCGGGTCCCGGACCTCGGATGGTTCGATCCCGACATCACTCAAACCGAGTTCGTCGCCATAGTAGAGCGTGGGTGTGCCGCGGAGCGTCAGCAACAGAACAGCTGCGACGCGGGCCTGAGCCTGCCCGCGCCTGGCGGCCACGCGCCGCCGGTCATGGTTGCCCAGCACCCAGTTTGGCCAGCCACCGGACGGTAGCGCTGCCTCATAGTTGACGATCAACGCCGCAAGCGAACGCGCGTCCCACGGCGCATCGATGAGCTGGAAATTGAACGGCAGGTGCACCTCAGGGCGCGTATCGCCGTAATATTGCATGAGACGATCGACCGGCAGGTAGACCTCACCGATCAGGACGCGCTCGCGCTGTCCCCCGGCGCCGTAGCTGTCCGCGATGTCACGCATCTCGGCGGCGATCCCGTGCACCTCGGGCTGGTCTGTCGAATGACGCTGCTGCAGCCGGTGCATTTCGCCCATCTCGGGCCGATAGGCCGGGTTGGGTGGATTGTCCGGGAAGTCTGCCGCCTTGAGCATGTGCCACAGCACGTCGATGCGGAAGCCATCGACGCCGCGGTCGAACCAGAAACGCATCACATCGTACATCGCCGCTTGCACGGCTGGATCACGCCAGTTGAGGTCTGGCTGCTCCTTCAGAAAGGCGTGGTAGTAATATTGTCCGGTCGCCTCGTCCCATTGCCAGGCCGAGCCGCCGAAATCGCTGATCCAGTTGTTGGGTGGTCCGCCGTCGGCGGCAGGATCGCGCCAGATGTACCAGTTTCTTCTCTCATTTTCTCGCGACGCGCGGCTCTCGACAAACCATCTGTGCTGGTCGGATGTGTGGTTAGGCACGAAGTCGAGCAAAACCTTGAGCCCCCGCCGATGGGCTTGCATCAGCAGATCGTCGAAGTCAGCCAGCGTGCCGAAGCGTGGATCGACGTCGCAATAGTCGGCGATGTCATAGCCGAAATCGACCATCGGCGACGGATAGACGGGAGAGATCCAGATCGCGTCGACCCCAAGGCTGACAAGATAGTCGAGCCGTCGCTCGATCCCCGTGAGGTCGCCGATGCCGTCGTCGTTGGTGTCCTGAAAGGAACGCGGGTAGATCTGATAGATCACACCCGCCTGCCACCAGAGTGCGGTCATCCAGAAGCCGGTTCGAGGGGTGAAACTTAACTCTCTACCTGTTGTGATCTGAAGTCGACGGTTATTCTCCAGATCTCGTACTTCGGATCGGTTGTCGGGATGTTCGCGGATCACTTTGGGGGCTTGCCATGACGCCGCATGCAACGCTGCTTGGAATCGTTGTCGCTCTATCGTGGCTCGGGCTGTCTGTGGCGTCGGCGGCCGACGGTCCATCGAAAGATGGCGGTCCATCAAAAGATACTTGGAAGGGCGCCTGGAAATTCGAGATCGACCGCCAGGATCGGCCGTGGCTCGGCTTTTACGACACCAGGGGCAAGACAGTATTTCGCATCGGCTGCGGCACGCATTTCGAGATCGATGCGGTCTATCCGGGGGAAGCACCGAAACAGGAACACACCAAGGCCTCGATTACGATCGCCAACGGCAAGACGCAGATGGATTTCGCCGGCTTCACCTACGCCGGGCCAGAGTCCTTCCCGGCGAACACCACGATGTTCAACCAGCCGGACCTCGGCTATCCCGAGCTTGACGAAGACAAATGGCGCGTGCTGGAAAATCGCGTCTTCGATCTTCTGAGCTCCGGGCAGCCGCTGACGGTCTCGTCCGATGGCAAAAGCTACGTGCTGCCGCCGGCCAAGGTGCCCCGCTGGCGGGCGCGCTTCCAGAAAATCTGCTGACGCGCCGACCGCAAGCAGACCACACGTCGGAGCGCGTCTCCTTCGCGGCGCCGGCTCCAGCGCGTAGGATGGGTGGAGCGGAGCGATACCGATCGACTGCGTCTGCGTGGCGAGACGATGGGTTTCGCTTCGCTCTACCCATCCTACGGCGCGGGTCGTCGCGGCAATGAGTGTTGCCCATTCGACACGACGGGCAACTCAGCAAAACCGGTCAAGCCTTCTCGTTAAAAATATTTCGGTTTATCGAAACGGTAAATTGGTGTATGAATCTCCCGCCTCATCCGATTGAAGGGCGTTCGCGATCGTCACGGGTGTTGCGGTGAGATGCGGTGGCCGCGGAATGTGCGACTGACGAGAGCGCATGATGCGGACGGTGAAGTCGTGTGGTCCCGAGCCCCAGTGGCAGGCTGAAAGTTCGTGAGGAGCAAACGCTCCCACGGGCGACGGTGACAAACAAGCCCGGTTTCGCCGGGGAGCACGTATAAGCCGTAAAACCATCGCGTAGGGAATGCCGGAGTGCCTCCGCTGAACCTGTATGCTCGTGTGCGTTTCTTGCTCTCACTGTGCACACGAGACCGCGGGTGCAGCGTGCACCCGGCATTCCCTGCGCCCTTGTGCTTCGAGGGCGAAAGATCTAGCAAAGCTCGGGCGAAATCGCGCCGCGAGAACGAGGATGTATGACTCGCGATGGCGCAACAAACTCGCCGTCGTCCCGGCGAAGGCCGGACCCATAATCCCAAATGCAAATGATTATGCGACGCTGGGGCCACAGCTCATTTCAACAATGCAACCCAGTGGTTATGGGTCCCGGCCTTCAGCCGGGACGACGTAAATTCGGAATAATTTGCAACACAGCTGCTGTTGCAAGTGAGTGGCGATTGCGCATTACGAACGACACTTGATGTTCATCGAGTCCCTGCTAAACCGCCGCCCATGACATCTTCCAACATCAATCCTTCCAACAGCAAAACATCGGTCGCCGCGATCTCGATCCTCGCTAGCGCAAGCATGGCCGCGGCAAAGTTCGCGGTCGGCATTGCGATTGGATCGCTGGCGCTGATCTCCGAAGCGCTGCACTCGACGATCGATCTGGTCGCCACCATCATCACCTGGGCGGTGGTGCGGGTGTCCGACCAACCGGCCGACGCCGAACATCACTACGGCCACGGCAAGTTCGAGAGCGTCTCCGCGCTCGGCATCATCGCCCTGCTCTATGTGCTGGCCGGCGGCATCCTGGTCCAGGCCTATAGCCACCTGCGCGAAGGAATGGCGCCGCCGGCGGTCTCGGCGATCCCGTTCGTCGTGCTCGTGATCGACATCGGCGTCAACCTGTGGCGCGCCCGTGCGCTGCACCGCGCGGCGCGCGACACCAAGAGCCAGGCGCTCGCCGCCGATGCGCTGCATTTCGCCTCCGACGTCATGGGCTCGGCGGCCGTCATCGTCGGCCTGATCCTGGCGGGGCTCGGCTTCTGGTGGGGCGATGCCGCGGCCGCAATCGCGGTCGCCGTCATGATTTCCCTCCTTGGCTTGCGGATGGCGCGGGAGACGGTTGAGACCCTGCTCGACCGCGCGCCCGAAGGCGCGCAGGAGAAGGCCACCGCCGCGATCAAGGCCGTATCAGGCGTGGTCGATGTCGAGCGCCTGCGCGTCCGCACTGTCGGGCCGACACATTTCATCGATGCGATCGTTGGCGTGCCGCGCACCTATCCGATCGACCGCGTCGAGGAGATCAAGCGCAAGGCGCAGGAGGCGGTGACCAAAACGTTCGGCGACGCCGATTTGACCTTCACGGCGGTCCCGGTCGCGCGCGACAATGAAAGCGTACGCGAGCGCATCATGGTGATCGCGCGCAATTCCGGCCTCGCCATCCACCACGTCACCGTGCACGATCTGGGCGGCAAGCTGACGGTCGCCATCGATCTCGAGGTCGACGCCGACATGGCGCTCGATGCGGCGCACGACATCGCCCACGACCTCGAGCGCGCGATCCGCGAGGATTTTGGCGAGGACGTCGAGGTCGACACCCATATCGAGCCGCTCGAGCCAGAACTGCCGTCCGGAACCGACGCCGCGCCGGACCGCGTCGAAAGCATCAAGGCGGCGTTGACGCGCTTCGCCGCCGAGGGTGCGATCCATGACATCCACAATGTGCGGGTCCGCAACACCGATGCCGGCGAGGTCGTCAACTTCCACTGCCGGGCCGCGCCCTCGATGAGCGTGATCAAGGTGCACGAAGCCGTCGACGAGATCGAACGCGCCCTGCGTCGCGCGTTCCCGACCATCAAGCGCGTGATCAGTCACGCCGAGCCGACGCGCGCGTAGTTCTACGGAGCCGTTCCTGTTTCGGACTCACTTTGCGGTAACCGATTCTCTATTGGGCAAGATTTATTTCGCATTAACGAATCGTTGACTCTCGACAGCCCCAGAAATCTGGATTCAAATCATCATGATTCGGATGCATCGTGGGGAGCGTCCGAACCGCGTGAAAAGCAGCTTGGAATGGGGGTCTACGGCATGGCGCGCGCGCATGCGGCGAACGCGTGTGTCCAATCCGATTCGATCAAGGGATTGGCACAATCGATCGCGAAACCGGCCTATCACAGGCTCCTGACGGCCGAGCCCGCATTGCGCCGCGCTGTGCCCACTCTCATCATCGCCTTCCTGATCACCATCTGCCTCGGCGCCTTCGTCCAGGTGATCGACCAGAGCCGGCAAAAACGCAGCGCGACGAAGCGCGACCTTGCCGCGCTCTCCGACATCCTCGCCGAGCGGCTCGACCGCCTGACCTCGGTGCGTCGCGACCGGGTCAGCAACATCGAGCACTTGCAGGAACTGCTGCCTGACCTGATTCCATCCTGGGGCATCGCGCTCGGCCGCCACGTCATCGTCACCGGCGCCGATCACCGCGTGCTGGCGCGGATGCCGATCGACGGCATCGGCGAGAGCGACCGCATCCTCGATGCCATCTCCACCGCGCAACTGCTGGCCGCGCCCGGCCAGCAGGGTGTGGTCAGCGACATGACGCTGCCCAACGGCACCGGCGCGCTGGCGATCTCGCAACTCGTCAAGTCGCTGCCGGGCCAGATCGTCGTCATCCAGGAGATGAACGAGCCGATCTGGGGATCGGACGCGGCGCTCGCGGTGACGCTGTCGGCGACCACGAGCTTCGTGGTGCTGATCCTCGGTTTCGCCTTCCACTGGCAGTCGACCCGCGCCCGTGAGGGCGATTTGATCAACGACGCCGTGCGCGGCCGCATCGACACCGCGCTCAACCGCGGCCGCTGCGGCCTCTGGGACTGGGACCTGTCGCGCGGCAGGATATTCTGGTCGCAGTCGATGTTCACCCTGCTCGGGCTCGACTCGCGCAACGACCTGCTCACCTTCGGCGAGGTCAACGCGCTGGTGAAATCCGACGACATCAACCTGTTCGACATCGCCGACCAGCTGATCTCCGGCAAGCTCAAGCACATCGACCAGAGCTTCCGCATGCAGCATGTCGGCGGTCACTGGATCTGGCTGCGCGTGCGCTGCGAGCTCAGCCAGGCGGCGGCCGACGGCGGGCTGCATCTGATCGGCATCGCCGTCGACATCACCGAGCAAAAGAGCCTCGCCGAGAAGTCGGTCGAAGCCGACCTTCGCCTGCGCGACGCGATCGAGACCATTCCGGAGGCCTTCGTGCTGTGGGATGCCGAGGACCGCCTCGTGCTCTGCAACTCGCATTTCCAGCGGCTGCACAAGCTGCCTGATACCGCCGTCTCGCCCGGCACCTCCTATGAGACCGTGATCGAAGTCGGCAGCATGCCGGAGGTCCGCACCCGCCTGCACGAAAGCGGCGCACCGGCGCCGGGCGCGCGCACCTTCGAGGCGCAGCTCGACGACGGCAGCTGGCTGCACATCAGCGAGCGCCGCACCAAGGACGGCGGCTACGTCTCGGTCGGTACCGATATCACCCGCATCAAGGCGCACGAGCAGAAGCTCGTCGACAACGATCTGCGGCTGCGCGCCTCGGTGATCGACCTCAAGCGCTCGCAGGGCGAACTGGAGCGGCAGGCCGTCGAGCTCGCCGACCTCGCCGAAAAATACTCGGAAGAAAAGACCCGCGCCGAGGACGCCAATGCGGCGAAGTCGAAATTCCTGGCCAATATGAGCCACGAGCTGCGCACGCCGCTCAACGCCATCATCGGCTTCTCCGAGATCATGGGCTCAGGCCTGTTCGGCACGCTCGGCTCCGACAAGTACCAGGAATATTGCCACGACATCTTGACATCGGGGAAATACCTGCTCGAGGTCATCAACGACATCCTCGACATGTCGAAGATCGAGGCCGGCCGCATGAAGTTCGACATGGAGCCGCTCGACCTCTCCGGCATCCTCGCGGAGTCGCTGCGGGTGGTCTCCGGCCGCGCCGAGGACAAGCACCTCACGCTGGAATCCGATATCCAGAGCACGATTTCGGCGGTCGCCGATCGCCGCGCCGTCAAGCAGATCATCGTCAACCTGCTCTCCAACGCGGTGAAGTTCACGCCCGACAACGGGCGCGTGCTGGTGCGTGGCCAGATGCTGGACGACTCTATCGTGCTGTTGATCGCCGACAGCGGCATCGGCATCGCCCCGGACTCGCTGCGGCGACTCGGAAAGCCGTTCGAGCAGGTCGAGAGCCAGCTCACCAAAAGCTACCAGGGTTCCGGCCTTGGGCTCGCGATCGCGCGTTCGCTCACCAGCCTGCACGGCGGCACGATGCGGCTCCGCTCGAAGCTCGGCGTCGGCACCGTCGTCCGCGTCACCCTGCCGCGCGATCCGCGCGTGCAACGGGCGAAGCTGCCGGTGGCTGCGTAGCAGCCGGTGCCGGTCAGCTATCCTTCCGCCGCGTCGTCGCGATCAGCACCAGCATGAAGGAGGCCGCGGTCATCAGCGTCGAGATCGCGGCGATGGTCGGATCGATCTCGTCGCGCAGCGCGGTGAACATCCGCTTGGTCAGCGGCTGATACTGGCCGCCGGAGATGAACAGCGCGACGATGGTCTCGTCCATCGCGGAGATGAACGCGAAGATGCCGCCCGCGATCACGCTCGCCTTGATCTGCGGCAGCGTCACCGCGAAGAAGCTGCGCAGCCGGTTCATGCCGAGGCTGCGCGCCACCATTTCCTGGGTGGCATCGAAGCTCTGCAATCCCGCCACCACCGAGATGATGACATAAGGCAGGCCGAGCATGACATTGGCGAGCACCAGCCCGGTCAGGCTCGCGACCAGGCCGACCTTGGCATAGACGAAGAAGATGCCGACCGCAGTGATGATGATCGGCACGACCAGCGGCAGCAGCAGCGTCATGTGGATCAGGCGCATGATGCGCCAGGTCGAGCGGCTCACGGCATAGGCCGCGGCGACGCCGAGCGGCGTGGCGATCACGACCGTCAGCACGGCGACCGTCAGCGTCACGCGGGTGGCCTGCATCCATGCGGCGTTGCTGACATATTCCTGGTACCAGCGCAGCGACAGCGACGGTGGCGGAAACGCGAGGTACCGCGCGCCGGAAAACGACATCGGCGCGATGATCAGGATCGGCAGGATCAGATAGAGCAGCACCAGCGCGCAAACCAGCACGAAAGCGACGCGATATGGGCGTGACATGTTCATCGCTGCCCCAGCACCCGATCGAGAGGGACGAACCGGCTGACCACGAAGAAGATCGCCGCCACCGCCAGCAGCAATACGACGCCGACGGCGCTTGCCGCGCCCCACTGGTCGTAGAGCTCGACATTGCGGCTCACCAGCATCGAGACCATCACGGTGCGGCCGCCGCCGAGCAGTTCCGGCGTGATGTAGAAGCCGAGGCTGAGCACGAACACCAGCGTGCAGCCGGCCAGCACGCCCGGCAGCGACAGCGGCAGGAAGATCTGCCAGAAGGTGAGGACCGGCCCCGCCCCGAGGCTCGCACCGGCCTGCAGCAGATCGTGGGGAATCTTCTGCATGGTGGCATAGAGCGGCAGCACCATGAACGGCAGCAGGATGTGCAGCGTCGCGACCACGGTGCCGAAGGTGTTGTGAACCAGCGCCAAGGGCGCGTCGATCAGGCCGAGCTGCCGCAACAGCTGGTTGATCACGCCGGTCCGCTGCAGCAGCGCCAACCAGGCATAGGCGCGCACCAGCACGCTGGTCCAGAACGGCAACACCACCAGCGCCAGGATGACGACGCTCCAGCCGCGCGAAGCGATGCTCGCCGCATAGGCGATGGGATAGCCGAGCAGCACCGCGAGCACCGTGACCGCCAAGCTGATCTCGAAGGTCAAGGCGAAGCTGCGCCAGTAGATGTCCTCAGCTAGGATGCGGCGATAATTCTCTAGCGTGAAGCCGTCGTGCCAGATCGACTGCCAGGCGAGCCATCCGACCGGCAGCACGACCAGCAGCAGGATCATCAGCAGCGCCGGGAACGCCAGCGCCAGCATCGTCAGCTGTTCGCGACGCTGATACTGACGCGAGATGTCGGGCGTTGGAGCTGGCACGGCGTTCGATCCTCCGAAGCGGCTACTTCTGCATGAACGAGACCCAGCGCTTCTCCGCCGCCTCGCCCGCCGGCGACGACCACCAGGCGTAGGACATCAGCGCCTGCTTCTCGGCATTCGCGGGCGCGCTCGGCAATTGGGCAGCGCGCGCGGGGCTGATCACGCCGGTGTCGAACGCCCTCGGGTTGGCCGGGCCGTAGTCGATATTGAGCGGCAGATTGGCCTGCTGCATCGGATCGACGGCCTCGTTGAGGAAGCGCGTCGCAGTCGCCAGGTTGGGAGCCCCCTTCAGGATACAGAGCGAGGTGCTCTGCAGGATACCCTGGTTGAAGGTGAAGCCGACCTTGGCGCCCTCGCTGGTCAGCGCGCTGACGCGGCCGTTCCAGGCCATCACCATGTCGACCTCGCCGTCATTGAGCAGCTGCGCCGACTGCGCCCCCGAGGTCCACCACACCGTGATATCAGGCTTGATCTGCTCAAGCTTCCGGAAGGCCCGGTCGACATCGAGCGGATAGAGCTTGTCGGGCGCGACGCCATCTGCCATCAGGGCCGCTTCCAGCGTCGCGAACGGGTGATTGCGCAGCGCGCGGCGGCCGGGGAATTTTTTCACGTCCCAGAAATCAGCCCAACTCGATGGCGCTGCGCCTGCGCTCGGAAACGTCTTCTGGCTGTAGGCGAGCACGCTGGAATAGAATTCGTAGGCGACCGAATAGGGCGAGCGATAGGCTTCGGGCATCGCCGCGCCGTTCGGCAGCTTGGAGAAGTCGAGCTTCTCGACCAGCCCCTGCTCGCCGCCACGCAGGCAATAGCCGGTCGGCACGTCGACCACGTCCCAGGTCGGCTTGCCGCTCGCGACCTGCGACTTGATCGCGGCCCAGGCGTCGGGAATGCTGTCCTGGTTGATGGTGATGCCGAGCTTTTTGGCTGAAGGATCGAGGATCGCAATCGTCTGCGCCTTCTGGTAGGCGCCGCCCTGCGAAACGAAGGTGATCTCGTCGGCGCTGGCCGGAAGGCCCGACAGCGCCGCTATCGCACCAAACGAGATACCGAGAATTGCGCGCCGGCTGGTCAATGCAATCATCATATTCAACCCTCTCGTTATGGCCGGACCAGCGATGGCTATCGGCCGGCCGCATCCAGAAACTGGTACCAGCCGGCCACCACACGGACGGCCGGCGCACGCAACGCATAGAACGGAATGATCTTGAGACTGTCAGCATCGAGCAGGCCGAGATCGACCGCCTCACCGCGCACCAGCGCCGCGAGATAGCGACCCATCAGGCTCGACATCGCAACCCCTGCGCCATTGTACCCGACCGCGTACAGGGTGCGATCGTCGAGGCGACCGACATGCGGCACGGAATCCAGCGTCATGGCGACCAGACCGGACCATTTGAACGCCAGCGGAATGTCGGCAAGCTCCGGAAAGATGCCAACCATCGCCTTGCGCAGCGCGTCGAATGCGCTGTCGGAATCCTGCTTGCCGAAGGCGCCGCGGCCGCCGAACACGACGCGGTCGTCGACCTTGCGGAACCAGCGCATCATCCGCTTGGTCTCGGTGTAGCTACGCCCCGTCGGCATCAGGCTGCCGGCCAGATTGGGCGATAGCTTCTCGGTCGCGATCAACGCGCTGCGGAACGGCACCAGCGTCCGCTGGACGCGCGCGGTGGCCGATGTCAGGTCGGAATAGCTGTTGGTGGCGATGATGGCGTGGCGTGCCCGCACGACGCCATCGGGTGTCTCCGCAATGACACCGGCGCCGTCGCGGCGGAGCGTGAGCACCGGGCTTTCCTGGAAGATCGGCACGCGGCGTTGCCTGAGGCCCCGGGCGAGGCCGCGCAAATAATTCAGCGGGTGGATCCCGCCGGAGCCGGGATTGAGAATGCCGCCGACAAAGACGCTTGAGCCGGTCTCGTCGCGCACCTGATGGGGATCCAGGATACTGACTTCGGTGTCGCGCATCTCGCGCGTCATCCATGCGGCCTCGTTGGTCGCGGCCCGCAGCGTCGCATCATTGTGCGCGGCCTTGACCTGCCCGGTCCGCGTCAGCCGAGCGCCGGTGATGCCGAATTCGGACACCAGCTCCTCGACCATGTCGACCGATTCATGCGCGATCTCATACATTCGTCGCGCCATGGCCCGGCCATGCGCGGCATCGATCTCGCGGAACGACAGCCGGAACTTGGCGGTGATGACGCCGCCATTACGGCCGCTTGCGCCCCAGCCGGGCTGATTGGCCTCGAGCACGATGGGCGCAAGGCCGCTCTTGGCAATGTGGTGCGCGGCTGACAGGCCGGTATAGCCGGCCCCGATGATCACGACGTCGGCCTGTTGCTCGCCCTTCAGCCGCGGAAAAGCCGACAGCGGCTCCGCGGTGTCGGCCCAGAGCGAAGCGGCCGGTGTCATCGGGGTCCAGGCGTTTGCCATCACCGCGCGCCTGCCCTCAGCTTCCGACCGCGGCGTCAGCGAACGCTTTCATCGAGGCGAAATGGAAATCCGGTTTGGTCAGCTCCGCCACTTCAGGCGTGCCGCCGAATCCCTTCAGGCCCTGGCGACGCTCGATCCAGCACACCTTGTAGCCGAGCTTCCGCGCGATCCCGATGTCGTGGTGCTGGCTCTGCGCGACATGCAGGATGTCGGACTGCTTGTAGCCGAACGCCGATTGCCGCCCCTTGTTGAAAGCGAAGAACTCGGGATTCGGCTTTGCGACGCCGGTATCGTCGGCACACACTGTGTCGTGGAAGGGATTGCCGAGCGCGTGCGCGTACGCCGATAGCGCGACGCGATCGGCATTGGTCATCGCGACCAGACGGAATTTGGTGCGCAGGCGCTTCAAAGCCTCGACGGAGTCCGCAAACGGTTGCCAGCGCAGCACCGCGAGCTGGAACGCATCGCAGGCATGGTCATCCGACGACAGGTCGAGTTCCTTCGCGAGATCGCGGTAGACATGGAACATGACCTCGCTCGACCGCTCCGGATGCGCGTCACGGCCGCGCTTGTAGGCGGCGAAGATCTGGTCGTCACCAAGCGACGCAGCTCTCGGGCCGCCGACCCGGCGCACCCCTTCCAGCGCACCGGTCTCAAAATCGATCAAGGTGCCGACGACGTCGAACGTGAGAACCTTGAAGCTATCGTAGGACATGGTCATCTCTGTTGTTGTTGAACGATGGAGGCTCACGGCCGCGCCTTCGGCACGACGATGGTGTCTTCGGGATGCAGCGTGACGGTGAGTTCGCCGCCGAGCGGCGGAATGCGGCGCGCGGCCTCAAAGTGGCTCGGCTGGCGCAGGCTCAAGCCCGTGCCGTCCGCAAGCTGCAGGAACACGCGCAGGCTTTCGCCCTGATAGACGACGTCGGTGACCTTGCCGGTCAGGCGGTTGCGCGCGGCATCGCCGGCACCGTCGTCGATCAGCAGCTTCTCGCTGTGGACGGCGAGCATCAATTCGTCGCCGTCCGGAATCGGACGCGTGCTGCGCAGGATCGCGGGACCGAGCACGACGCTGCAGGCATCGGCGCGGCGGACCGGCAGCAGGCTGGCCTCCCCGATGAAACTCGCCACGAAGGAATCGGCCGGGTGATCGTGTAGCCGTTGCGGCTTGTCGATCTGGACGAGCTTGCCATCCTTCAGGATCGCGACGCGGTCGCTCATGGTCAGCGCCTCGCGCTGGTCATGCGTGACATAGATGATGGTCGCGCCGATCCGCTTGTGGAGTTCGCGCAGTTCAATCTGCATCGCCTCGCGCAACTGCTTGTCGAGCGCCGACAGCGGCTCATCCATCAGGATCAACCGCGGCTCGAAGATCATGGCGCGTGCCAGCGCCACGCGCTGGCGCTGGCCGCCGGAGAGCTGGGAGATGCCGCGCGACTCGTAACCGGCAAGGCCGACCATCGCGAGCGCTGCGCGCACCTTGTCCGGCCAGTCGGCCTTCGGCAGCCGCCGTGCCCGCAACGGAAAGGCGACGTTCTCGCCGACACTCATATGGGGAAACAGCGCGTAGTTCTGGAACACCACACCGATGTCGCGCTTGTGCGGCGGCAGGAGCGTCACATCGCGGTCGCCGAAATGGATCGAGCCCGAAGACGACGGGATGAAGCCGCCGAGGATGCCGAGCAGCGTGGTCTTGCCGGAGCCGGATGGGCCGAGCAGCGAGACGAACTCGCGCGGCGCAACGTTGAGCGAGACGTTGTCGAGGGCGCGGACAGCATCGTAATGCTTGCTCGCAGACCTGATGTCGACGCTCTCTCCGCCCTTGTCCAAGAATCGACCCCGTTACGTTGCCGATGGTTGCGCCACGATGCGCGCCATCGCTGCCACCGGCGGTTTGCCGCCCGTGGCCGGTGAACCGGCATGATCTCGTCTTATAGACCCGCGTAGGTCGGCCAGCCTCTCGCGGCGGCCTTGCTGCGTTGGGTTTCACAACCGACCCGCATGATCGGGCCATTCCGACAATGCAAACAGACTTGCCGAGAACCGGCAATTGCCAAATTCTCACTGGAGGCATAAGCTCAAGTTATGTCAGAGCTCCGCCGGAAGCTGCCCTCTAGCAACGCCCTGTTCGTGTTCGACGCGGCGGCGCGCAATGGCAGCTTCACGGCGGCCGCCGCCGAACTCAACGTGACGCAGCCGGCGGTCAGCCGCATGCTCGGGCAGTTCGAGGACTATCTCGGCGTCCGCCTGTTCGAGCGCACAGCCGGCGGCGCGGTGTTGACCGAGGACGGCGAGATCCTTTACCGCCGTGTGTCCGACGGCTTCCGCAGCATCGAAAGCGGATTGATCGAGATCGACCGCCGTCGCAAGGGCATGGAGACGGTGACGCTGTCGGTGTCATCAGCTTTCACGACCCATTGGCTGATGCCGCGCATCGATAAGCTGCAGCGGCAGTTCCCGACCGTGGATCTGCGCTTCCAGCTGATCTCGGGTCCGCTGCGCGGGCCGGTCGACAATGTCGATCTCGGCATGCGCTTTCGCGATCGCTTCGATCCCGAACACAACGGCGCGCTTGTCATGAAGGAAGTGATGCTGCCGATCTGCAGTCCGGCCTATCGCGACGCCGCGCGCGCCGATGGGCCGATCGAGGCGAACACCATCATCCGCCTCGCCGAAACACCGGGCGACTGGGCTGCCCAGTATCAGACCTTCCTGACCAGACGCGCCGGGCCCGCAAAGTCGCTGAGCTTCTCGGACTATGCGGTGGTCGTACAGGCCGCCCTGCTCGGCCAGGGTATTGCGCTGGGCTGGCTCACGGTCGCAGCCCATTGGCTGCTGACCGGCGCACTGGTGCCGGCCTCGGAGACGCTCACCACCACACGGCGGCTGTGCGAACTGGTCTATCCGCCCGACCGCTCTGTGCGGCCTGTCGTCGCCGAGATCAGGGACTGGATCATCACGCAGATGCGCACCGACATGATTGCGATCGACAAGCTCTATCCGCGCCTGAAGCTGATCGCCGCGAGCTACTGAGCTTCCAGCGTCGGCGCGACCTCGCGCGCGACCTGGACGAGCGCCGCGATCAGCGGCGTCATCGGATCGCGCTGCGGGATCACCATGCCGATGCTGTAGTTCACGACGGGATCGACGATCGGGATGCTGCGAACGGCATCGGCGAGGCCAAGCGTCTCCGCAAGTTTCGCCGGCATCACGCTGGCCCAGCGACCGGTCTTCACATGGGTGTATAGCACCAGCAGCGAGTTCGAGGTCAGCGTCGGCTTGGCCTCCGCGCCGACCGAGGTCAGCGCGCGATCGATGATGCGGCGGTTCTGCATGTCGGGCGTGAGCAGGCAGAGCGGCACCTGCCCGACCTCCTTCCACGTCACCTGCTTGCGGTCGCCGAACATGCTGTCCGGCGCCGTCAGCAGACGATAGCTCTCGTTGTAGAGCGGGATGGTACGGACCTTGCCGATCGGCTCATTCTCGATATAGGTCAGCCCGGCATCGACCTCGAGATTTTCCAGCAGGCCGAGCACATCCGCCGACGTGCAGGACTGGATCTGGAAGCGTACCTCGGGATGCTTTGCCCGGAACGGCGTCGTCAGCGACGCCACCATGCCGAGCACGGTCGGGATTGCGGCGATCCGGATTTCGCCCGAAAGCTTGTCCTTGAGGCTGTTGATCTCCTGCTTCATGGCCCGTGTATCGCCGACGATGCGGCGCGCCCAGTCGAGCGTACGTTCGCCTTCCGGCGTGAAGCCCTGGAAGCGGGATCCGCGTTGGACCAGCATGACGCCGAGGATTTCCTCGAGCTGCTTGAGGCTGGTCGACATGGTCGGCTGGGTGACGCCGCAGGCCTCCGCCGCCCGGCCGAAATGCCGCTCCTTGGCCAGCGCCAGCAAAAGTTCCAGCTTGTCGATCAAGGACCAAACCCCATCAGAAAGCAGTGTCCCAGCACGGCTAACAGGTATCACGACCGTGGTGCGACCCCAAATTCCAAAAGCGCCCCGGAAGTCCGTGATTCCAGACCATTATTGCGATCCTAAATTACTCCATTCGGCAACGCTATTAATCGCTTTTCGCAATCGCCGCATGAGACAGCTTTATTGATATTTTGAGGGATTCCAATTCACATGTGAGGAGTAGAGAACTCTGATCGTGAGAGCGCGGATGGCATCGGGATACGAACCTTGGGACGCGGCGCGCGGCGCCGAAATCATCGCCGAACATGCCAAGCTCGAAGGCGCCACGCTGGTCATCCTGCATGCGCTGCAGGAGGCGTTCGGCTACGTGCCGGAGCCGGCGATCCCGATGGTCGCGGAGGCGCTCAGCCTCTCCCGCGCCGAGGTGCACGGCGTGTTCACCTTCTACCACGACTTCCGCAAACAGCCGGCCGGACGGCACGTTCTGAAACTCTGCCGCGCCGAGGCCTGCCAGGCCGCCGGCGGCGATGCGCTGGCCGCGCGCGCAGAGACGCAACTCGGCATTTCACTTGGAAACACCACGCCGGATCAGCGTGTGACGCTGGAGCCGATCTATTGCCTCGGCCTCTGCGCCACGGCGCCGTCGGCGATGCTTGACGGACGCGTGGTCGGCCGGCTCGACGCGGCGCGGATCGATGCGCTGGTCGCGGAGGCACAGCGATGACGATGCGGATTTTCGTTCCCCGCGATGCCGGTGCAGTCGCCGTCGGCGCCGACGACGTCGCACTCGCCTTCGCGCAGGCCGCCGCCGCGCGCAACGTCGGTGTCGAAATCGTCAGGACCGGTTCGCGCGGGCTCTACTGGCTGGAGCCGACGGTCGAGTTGGCGACGGCTCAAGGCCGCATCGCGTTCGGTCCGGTGACCACAGCGGATGTCCCTTCCCTGCTCGACGCAATGGCCGGCGACGGCCCGCATCCGCTGCGGCTTGGTGTCACAGACGAGATTCCCTGGCTGAAGCGCCAGACCCGCCTGACCTTTGCCCGCTGCGGCGTGATCGATCCGCGCTCGGTCGACGACTATCGCGCCCATGGCGGCTACAAGGGCCTGGAGCGGGCGCTAACGCTGACATCGGACCAGATCCTTGCCGACGTCACGACATCAGGCCTGCGCGGCCGGGGCGGCGCCGGCTTCCCCACCGGCATCAAGTGGAAGACGGTGGCGCAGGCCAGCGCCGACCGCAAATTCATCGTCTGCAACGCCGACGAAGGCGACAGCGGCACCTTTGCCGACCGCATGATCATGGAAGGTGACCCCTTCGTTGTGATCGAGGGCATGACGATCGCGGGTATCACGGTCGGCGCCACCAAGGGTTACATCTACATCCGCTCGGAGTATCCGCACGCGGTCGAGGCGATGAACGCGGCGATCGCGGCGGCCAAGAAGGCCGGCTATCTCGGCGCCAAGATCGGCGGCTCCGCGCACAGCTTCGATCTCGAGGTCCGGGTCGGCGCCGGCGCCTATGTCTGCGGAGAAGAGACCTCCCTGCTGGAAAGCCTCGAAGGCCGCCGCGGCATCGTGCGCGCCAAGCCGCCATTGCCCGCGCACAAGGGCCTGTTCGGCAAGCCGAGCGTGATCAACAACGTGCTGTCGTTCGCAGCGATCCCCTTCATCCTCGACAACGGCGCCAAGGCCTATGCCGATTTCGGCATGGGGCGCTCACGCGGCACGATGCCGATCCAGCTCGCCGGCAACATCAAATATGGCGGCCTGTTCGAGACCGCGTTCGGCGTCACGCTCGGCGAACTTATCGACGATATCGGTGGCGGCACCTTCACCAGACGCGAGGTGCGCGCGGTGCAGGTCGGCGGTCCGCTCGGCGCCTATTTCCCTCGCGCCCTGTTCGATACGCCTTTCGACTATGAATCCTTCGCCGCGCGTGACGGCCTGATCGGCCATGGCGGCGTGGTGGTGTTCGATGACAGCGTCGATATGGTCAAGCAGGCGCGCTTCGCGATGGAGTTCTGCGCCATCGAGTCCTGCGGCAAATGCACGCCGTGCCGGATCGGCTCGACCCGCGGCGTCGAGACCATCAACAAGATCATCAGGGGCGAGCGTGTGACCGAGAATCTCGCCGTGATCGAAGACCTCTGCAACACCATGAAATTCGGCTCGCTCTGCGCGCTCGGTGGCTTCACGCCCTACCCCGTACTGAGCGCACTGAAACATTTCCGGGAAGATTTTGGCGGAGATTTAGGTCTCGCCCCGGCCCGTCTGCAGGCTGCGGAATAAAGGAGATCACGATGTCGCTGATCCAGGAAATCGATTTCGGCACGCCCAAGTCCAAATCCGAGACGATGGTCACGCTGACCATCGACGGCAACACGATCACGGTGCCCGAGGGCACCTCGATCATGCGCGCGGCGATGGAGGCCGGCACCCAGATCCCGAAGCTGTGCGCGACCGACATGGTCGACGCCTTCGGCTCCTGCCGGCTCTGTCTGATCGAGATCGAGGGACGCGCCGGCACGCCCGCCTCCTGCACCACGCCTGCCATGAACGGCCTCGTGGTCCACACCCAGACCGAGCGGTTGAAGAAGCTGCGCAAGGGCGTGATGGAGCTCTACATCTCCGATCATCCGCTCGATTGCCTGACCTGCGCCGCGAATGGCGATTGCGAATTGCAGGACATGGCGGGGGCGGTCGGCCTGCGCGATGTCCGCTACGGCTATGAGGGCGAGAACCATGTGTTCGCCAAGTCTTCTAACAATATGTCGCATGGCTGCGATAACGACGCCTGGATGCCGAAGGATGAATCCAATCCCTATTTCACCTACGATCCCTCGAAGTGCATCGTCTGCTCGCGCTGCGTCCGCGCCTGCGAGGAGGTGCAAGGCACCTTCGCACTAACGATTTCCGGCCGCGGCTTCGAGAGCCGCGTCTCGCCCGGCATGAGCGAGAGCTTCCTTGGCTCCGAATGCGTCTCCTGCGGCGCCTGCGTGCAGGCCTGCCCGACCGCGACGCTGACGGAAAAATCCGTGATCGAGATCGGCCAGCCCGAACGTTCGGTGGTCACCACCTGCGCCTATTGCGGCGTCGGCTGCACCTTCAAGGCCGAGATGCGCGGCGAGGAAGTGGTGCGCATGGTGCCGTGGAAGGACGGCAAGGCCAATCGCGGCCATTCCTGCGTCAAGGGCCGCTTCGCCTGGGGCTACACCACCCACAAGGAACGCATCCTGAAGCCGATGATCCGCGAGCGGATCGAGGATCCCTGGCAGGAAGTGTCCTGGGACGAAGCGTTCAATTTCGCTGCCGCCAAGTTCAAGGGCATCCAGCAGAAGTATGGCCGTGACGCGGTCGGCGGCATTACGTCATCCCGCTGCACCAATGAAGAAACCTATCTGGTGCAGAAGCTGATCCGCGCCGGCTTCGGCAACAATAATGTCGACACCTGCGCCCGCGTCTGCCACTCCCCGACCGGCTACGGCCTGTCGCAGACCTTCGGCACCTCAGCCGGCACGCAGGATTTCGACTCGGTC
This sequence comes from Bradyrhizobium sp. LTSPM299, assembly GCF_000938235.1. Taxonomy (NCBI): domain Bacteria; kingdom Pseudomonadati; phylum Pseudomonadota; class Alphaproteobacteria; order Hyphomicrobiales; family Nitrobacteraceae; genus Bradyrhizobium; species Bradyrhizobium sp. LTSPM299. The sequence goes on along the minus strand of NZ_JYMU01000073.1, from coordinate 2,320 downwards.
GAGCACACCGACGTCGTGATGATCATCGGCGCCAATCCCGCGGCCGCCCATCCGGTGTTCGCCTCGCGGCTGAAGAAACGGCTGCGCCAGGGTGCAAAACTGATCGTTGTCGATCCGCGCCGCACTGAAATGGTGGAATCACCCCACGTCAAGGCGCTGCATCTGCCGCTGATGCCCGGCACCAACGTTGCCGTGGTGACAGCGCTGGCTCATGTCATCGTCACCGAAGGCCTCGCCGACGAAGCCTTCATCCGCGAGCGCTGCGACTGGAGCGAATTCGAGGACTGGGCGGCGTTCGTCTCCGATCCCAAGAATAGCCCGGAAGCCACCGCCATCATGACCGGCGTCGATCCCAAGGATCTGCGCGAGGCGGCGCGGATCTTCGCGACCGGCGGCAACGGCGCGATCTATTACGGGCTTGGCGTCACCGAGCACAGCCAGGGCTCGACCACCGTGATCGCGATCGCCAACCTCGCGATGGTCACCGGCAATATCGGCCGGCCCGGCGTCGGCGTGAACCCGTTGCGCGGCCAGAACAACGTGCAGGGCTCCTGCGACATGGGCTCGTTCCCGCACGAGCTGCCGGGCTATCGCCATATCTCGGGCGATGCCGTGCGCGAGCAGTTCGAGGCGATGTGGAACGTCAAGCTCAACAAGGAGCCGGGCCTGCGCATCCCCAACATGTTTGATGCCGCAATCGAAGGCACCTTCATGGGCCTCTACGTGCAGGGCGAGGACATCCTGCAGTCCGACCCGAACACCAAGCATGTGGTGGCGGCGCTGTCGTCGATGGAATGCGTCATCGTTCACGACCTCTTCCTGAACGAGACCGCAAATTATGCCCACGTCTTCCTGCCCGGCTCGACCTTCCTGGAAAAGGACGGTACCTTCACCAATGCCGAGCGCCGCATTCAGCGCGTGCGCAAGGTGATGACGCCGAAGAACGGCCTTGCCGACTGGGAGGTCACGATCGGCCTCGCCAAGGCGATGGGTTTTGAGATGCACTACAACCATCCGTCCGAGATCATGGATGAGATCGCGGCGCTGACGCCGACCTTTACCGGCGTTTCCTACGCCAAGCTTGAGGAACTCGGTTCAGTGCAGTGGCCCTGCAACGAGAAGGCGCCGGAAGGCACGCCGATCATGCATATCGGCGGCTTCGTCCGCGGCAAGGGTAAGTTCATCATCACCGAATATATCGCGACCGACGAGCGCACCGGTCCGCGCTTCCCGTTGCTGCTCACCACCGGCCGGATCCTCAGCCAGTACAATGTCGGCGCGCAGACCCGCCGCACCGAGAACGTGGTCTGGCACGCCGAGGACCGGCTGGAGATCCATCCGCACGATGCCGAGCAGCGCGGCGTGCGCGATGGCGACTGGGTGCGGCTGAAGAGCCGCGCCGGCGAAACCACGCTGCGCGCCCTGCTCACCGACCGCGTTGCACCGGGTGTGGTCTACACCACCTTCCACCACCCGGACACGCAGGCCAACGTCATCACGACCGAGTTCTCCGACTGGGCAACCAATTGTCCGGAGTACAAGGTCACCGCGGTGCAGATCTCACCGTCGAACGGTCCATCCGACTGGCAGAAGGCCTATGACGAGCAGGCCCGCCACTCCCGGCGCATCGCGCCGGTGGTGGAGGCCGCGGAGTAGCGATGCGCGATCCCGTCCACAAGGCAAACCGGAAGGTCTGGCGCAACGGCGCGTTCAGCGAGGGTGCGCGCCTGATCCCGGAGGAGACCGCGCTGGCGCTGACCTACAATGGCGGCACCTATGCCGTCATGATGGGTACGCCCGAGGACCTCGCCGATTTTGCCACAGGCTTCAGCCTGAGTGAGGGCATCGTGCAATCGGCCGACGAGATCGAGACGCTCGACATCGTTGAGCTCGATGACGGCATCGAGCTCAGGATGTGGCTCACACCGGAGAAGGCCACGCTGATCGCCCAGCGCCGGCGCAATATCGCCGGCCCGACCGGCTGCGGTCTCTGCGGCATCGACTCCATCACCGAAGCTATCCGGCCGGCCGCGATCGTGCCCGCGGGCCGGTCGTTCTCGCCGCGCGAGATCATGACCGCGGTGGCGGCCGTCGCCCCGCTGCAGGAAATCAATCACCAGACCCGCGCGGTGCATGCCGCGGCATTCTGGACGCCTGGGCGCGGCATCGTGGCGCTGCGCGAGGATGTCGGACGTCACAATGCGCTCGACAAGCTCGCCGGCGCGCTGGCGCGCGACAAGGTCGTGACCAACGAGGGCATGGTGGTGCTGACCAGCCGCGTGTCGGTCGAAATGGTGCAGAAGACCGCGGCGATCGGCGC
>NZ_JYMU01000072.1:0-132262 GCF_000938235.1 Bradyrhizobium sp. LTSPM299 | reverse complement strand
TTTTTTTCCGCCCCGCTTGTGCGAGACGGCGATGCTGGAGGAATGCGTAAGCGATCATAGTCATGAGCGCATGACGATGAAGGCCCTGCCAGGATCGTCCCTCGAAGTGATCAAGCCCGAGTTCCTCTTTCAGCTGCTGATGGGCCTGTTCGCAAATCCATCGAGCTTTGATCGTAGCAGCTAACGTGCGCAGATTCGTCTTGGCCGGCATATTGGCGAGATAATATTTCTTCTCTCCCGACGTCCTGTGTTCGCCGATGAGCCAGGCTTCGTCCCCCGGAAGATGCTGCTGGCCCATGTCCTTGATCCGCTGCGGAGGTCCATCAGCGGTTCGCACGCGAACCGCGGCGAAGCGAGCTTCCAGCCGGCCCTTGGTCCCGTTTCGCCAACTCACATTTTGCCACTTAGCATTGGCCAGCATGTCTTCGGCCGCCGTCGACAATACGTCGGGAATGTGCCGCTTGCGGGGACGACCTCGACCGGCGACCGGCCAGATCAATTTAACCTCCACCGGATAAACCTTCTGATGACGAGGGATACCGACGGCCCAGGCCAGGCCGCGTGTCGTGAGCCCCTGACGGAACGGCGCGCTGAGGCCGTAACCGGCATCGGCCAGCACACAGCCAAAGCGCATACCGGCTGCCATCACGCGATCGATCTCCGCCAAGGCGATCTCTGGCTTGGTCCGCGCTGCGCGGTACTCTACAGGAACGCCCGCACGCTTCAAACGCACCGGATTGCTCGTCCAACTCTCGGGAACGAAGAGACGTAATGCCACCATGACCGGCACTTCACCCCGCGCAAGCGTCAGCGACACCAATGTTTGGCAATTAGCCGTCTTGCCGAGAGACGAGGCATATTGTGGAGCGACGCCAACCGAACGATCGCCCTTCTTCGGCATCGCCGTGTCGTCGATGACCAGCACCGCATCTTTGCCGCCGACCAGGCGATCGGCCTGAACGAGCAATTCTGCCTCCAATGGCGCCGCATCCCAGAGGCCATCAGCGATGAAATGGTGCAACTGGTCATACTCGCCCGGTGCCAGCCGCGCCGCCATTGGCTGGACGCTCTTGCGATCGCCCGGTCCAATCAATCCCGAGATATAAAGCGGACACATCCGCCGCCGCGCCTTGTGACCTAAACGATCCAGGAATGGCTTGAGCCAGCGCCCAAGCTCGTCTTCCCACTTCGACTTCGTGTCCACCATGGTCGGCCCTCCAAAGCCGACCACCCATGAATCATTGAAAATCTGATTCGGGAATCCAGTTTCGCCAATCAATCGCCAAAATCTGCCAAAGTAGTGTTAGGCCGTGTACCCATAAACCCGGCGGCGTGATGCGACTAAAGCAATGTCTGCTTTGCCCCTATAGCGACCGACTTCGGGCGGCAGCGCAATATGTCGCGATGGGCCAAAACCCGAAGTGGCCATTGCGAGCTGGCTTTCGGACATCAACTTCTGAGCCGGATCGGGGCTCTTTCAGTTCGTAGCCGCTTCGAGATTATCTGACGACTCGACATCAGTTGCGCCCAGGGCGTATGAGCGAGCCTACGGGGCTCAACAATGGCATTCGGAGTATTTCCGATCGTGGGCACCAACGGTTTGATGTCGGTCGATCTAGGGTTACGGGGCGCCGTCGTCGCACTGTGTCTGCTGATCGCAGCCCTGGGCGCTGCGCGATCGCCGTGACAGCACTGCCGCGTTGCTGGGAGCCGCGCTCGCGATCGGCGCCGCGGCTTCGATGATCTGCTCGACGCCGACATTTCCGCGGCCGTTTGCGTGGTGGGGCCTATTGCTACTGGCGTTGTCTAGCGCGAACTGTGTTGTGTTCTGGCTATGGGCGCGTGTTGCCTTCGACGATGATTTCGTCCCGCGGTTTTGGCATGGCGTCTTGTGGGCAGCCGTCGTCGTCGCGCAATGGCTGGACGCCAGCGGCATCACACGATCGGCCGCGCTCGAGCTTGCGATCGAACGCACGCTGTCGTTCACCTCTCTCGGCCTAACGTTGTTGGCGGTAGCGCAGGCGCTTGTCACCTGGCCGGCGGACCTGATGCAGGGCCGGCGTGGGCTCCGGCTGGTCGTATTGATAGGGGCGTCGGCCCAAATCGTTCTCAACTCTTACTTGAGCTTCTTGCAGCAGCCCTCGAATCCCACTTTTTCCATGACTAGCGTCGCCAACTTCTCGCTCTGTTCGTGTTGGTCGGCTTGAGCGCATCGAATCTGCTAGAAGCGGGGACGCGAGGAGGTTCAATCCTGCTGCCCGCGACAAATGTCCGCTTCGGCGCGCCAGCCAAGGCGTCTGACGATCAGAGCAAGCCTGCCACGATTGAACCGGCTCTCTTGCGCCGGTTGGAACAGCTGATGACCGTCGAGCGTATCTACCGGCGTGAGCGATTGACGATTGGATTGCTATCAGCCGAGTTGGGCGTGCCGGACTACCGGTTGCGGCAGCTCATCAATGAGGGCCTCGGCTACCGCAATTTCAATGCGTTTCTCAATCATTACCGGATCGGGGAAGCTAAGGCGGCGCTGGTCGACCCCGAACAAGTAGAAGTCCCGGTGCTGACAATTGCCATGGACACAGGTTTCCAGTCGATCGGGCCGTTCAACCGCGCCTTCAAGGCCGCGACAAATCTAACCCCAACTGAATTTCGCCGCCTCGCCATGGCGGGAGATGCGGCCCCGGTAAAGCGATCGATTGAAGATCGGCCAGTCGAGTTGAGGAATCGGCCAGCCGGTTTGCAGGAATCGGCGAGAAGCAATCGAAAACATTCGACAGACTGATGGCGATCCTTCCTCGCAGTAGCTGCGCCAACGGGGTTCCCCATGCGAAATCAGCGGTTTGTCGTTCTATTGGCCGCGCTGGCGGCGCTTACACTCTGTCCGGCAGGGGCGGCGCTTGCCGACGATTTGCAGACCGTCGGTGACCCGGACGGTCTCGGTTTTTCGGCGCGGCGGCTGGCGCGCATGACCTCCTGGTTCGAAGCGCAGAGCGAAAAAGGCGATCCTTCCGGTTTTGTCGTGGGGATCGCTCGGGGCGGCAAGCTCGCCTATTTGCAAGCCACCGGCTTCGAGGACCACGACAAGAAAATGCCGATGCGGCCGGAATCGATCTTTCGCATCGGATCGATGTCCAAGCAAATCACCAGCGTCGCCACCATGATACTGGTCGATGAAGGCAAGCTCGACCTTGATGCTCCCGTGGCCCAGTATCTGCCGGAGCTCAGGGATATGCAGGTCGTCAAAAAGGATCCGGTCACCGGGGATCCGATCCTCTCGGATGTTGCACGGAATATTTTTGAACCGGCGAAGCGTGCGATGACGATCCGGGACCTGCTGCGCAATACATCCGGCCTCGTTTATGCTTCGCCGGACTACGCCGATCCCGGATTTGAGAATGCCGCGATTCACGTACTGTACGGCGCCAGGGCGCCGTTCCGGCGCGACAAGCCTATCGCGGACTTCGTCGCGAGCCTCGGCGCCCTGCCGCTTCTGCACCAGCCGGGCGAAGTCTGGGAATATGCCATCGGCTACGACGTGCTCGGCCGCGTCATTGAAGTCGTGTCGGGACAGCCCTTCGATCAGTTTCTGCAAAGCCGCCTCTTCGCGCCGCTGCATATGGTCGATAGCGGCTTCTCGGTACCGCAGGACAAGCTTGCCCGTCTCGTCGCCGTGCCGGGGCCGCAGCCCCAACCCCCTTTCGCGAATAGCGACGTCAGCAAGCCGCAGACGTTCTTCTCAGGCGGCGGAGGCATCGTCTCCACGGTTCCTGATTTTCTGCGCTTCTGCCAGATGCTGCTCAACGGCGGCGAGCTTGACGGCGTGCGTATCTTGAAGCCCGAAACGGTCAGGCTGATGACGACGAATTCGCTGCCACCCAAAATGTACATTGCGGGGCATGAAGTCGGTCCGGCCTTCGGTACGGGCTGGGGGCTCGGTTTCGCAGTCCGCACCAGCCCCGATTTCAGCTACATTCCGGGCGCAGTCGGAAGCTTCAACTGGCAGGGAAGCTGGGGCACGTTCTTCTCGATCGATCCGGCACAGAAGCTGATCCTGATCATGATGATGCAGCGGAGCGAGCACAGTGAGAACGGCTTCTATTTCGACGCCATCCGTCGCCTACCCTATGCGGCGCTGAATGTGCCTGAAGCGCCGGCGCCGGTTGCCTCCGGGCAAGGAAATGCCGGCGCGCTCGCCGAATATGTCGGACGCTACGTTTTCGGCGGGTCTGCAAGTTCGCTGGACAGGCAGACCTCGATCGCCGACGGCAATGGTTGGACCGGTCTTGAGTCCGTTATCGCGGGCACCGATGGCCTCAGGGTGATCAAATTGGCCGACACCGGCCCTGCCGCGAAAGCAGGCGTCATGGCGGGAGATCTCATCACAGCGATCGACGACAAGTCGATCAAGGGCCTGACCTTGGAGGCGGCCTTTCGTCGGATTTCAGGTCCGGTCAACGCCGCGATCAAGTTCGAGATCATCCGCGCGACGCAGAGCGGTCCGCTCGTTGTTGCCTTTGCCCGGGAGGCGGTTCCTGCGCAGAGTGTCGCGCTTCAAGTCAGTGTCGTAGACGGCAAGCTCGTCGTCGAGGCAACAGGCCAATGGTCAATCCTCGATTTCGACAAGGGTCAGCCGACGCCCGTGGCGGTCCGCTCAAAGGATGAACTCCAGGTCGAGAGTGGCGATCACACGCGGATCGCCTTCGTCAGAGACGCAGCCGGCAAAGTCAACGGCGCGGTTCTCAATCCGGGACCATGGGAGCAACGCGGCGTACTCGCACAATAAGGCACACTGATAGCTGATGAAATTGGCGGGAGCTTGCGTTGCTCGAACATCAGGTGTCGGCGGCCCGAGATGGTGGCGGTCTCGACTTCCGCTCAGGGTCATTTTCGACGCATTTGGCAGAGATTGAGGACTGGTTGATGTCCGCCCCTGTCCGTAAGCGCCGTACCAAGAGCGGGCCAGGAGCGTTGCGTTTGGCCTGCCAGATCGTTCCACATCGAAGGGATCGTTGTCCTCCTGCACTAGAGATCACCTCGCGGACCGACGAACTGCATTCAAATGATCAACGTAATCATTGGTTTGCGCCCTTGGGCGTCACGAACGCCATCAATGACGCGAGGTCGCCTCGGCCCGCCGCCTTGAGCGCAGCAATGTACGTGATGCGCCGATCATTCATTTTTTGAAGATCGAAGCCGCCGGCCCAGTCGATCGGCTTTTCTCCATAAACACGTACAAGCATCGCGTCGGCCATGATGCGCGAGTGCCTTCCGTTGCTGTGGATCGGCATCCCAACCGGCATCTTGCTGGCGCTCGTCGCCTTCTTCGGCGCGGCGAAGGATTCGGGGGCTATGTGAAATCGGGATGCGAAACCGTCGGCGCTTGTGCGGTTGCAAAGCCGTCGCCGCCGACAATTCCCAACTACGCGTCGCCCTGGGTCGATGGCGGTCACAGCGCAACCGATTACTGCGAACCGCAGGCGGCCCATTATCGCGTCCTTTACCCGCAGTTCAACATCGCATGGCGCGCGCTCGGCGAAGGGCGAAACAAGGACTGGGGTCACGCGACCTATCAGTACAACTGCGCATTCGAGGCAACCGCGAAATAACAAAGGGGCCCTTCACGCGGCCCGCTCTTCATTGTGAGTCATCTCCAGACCATGCAGAAAGTCCGCAGCGCGCTGCGCGTGTGCTGCCGCCGTAAAGATAGCGCTCTTGTCCTGTTTAAGGATCTTCAGCCAGTGGTCGATGTAGGACGCATGATCCTCCCGAATATCAGGAACGAGATCAAGGTCAGCTGACAGAAACACCGCGCCCAGCTCCGCGACAAGCTCCTCCATCGCATAGCCTTCATCGCCGAACCGCTTGCGGCCAAATTCCCGGTCAAGCCTGCTCTTATGGCGAGTCCAGTGCGGGATCTCATGGGCGAGCGTCGCATAGTAGCTTTCCGGATCGCGAAAGGCTTCGAAGGGCGGCATCTGCACGTGATCGGTTGAGATGCTGTAATAGGCCATGTTCCCGCCGCACCTGATGTCTGCATTGGTCGCCCCGAAAAACTGATCGGCTCTCGCAATGCGCCGAACAGGTTCAAGCCTCCGCGTCACTCTATCGCGAGCGTATCACGTTATGCCGAGTGACCCGTCTGGCGCTCTCAAGAGAGTGCTCGCGACTGGTCGCTCCTGGCGCAAAGCGGCCATTCGCAGGAATTTCCGCTGTTGGGCGAACAACGGAAAACATATGCTCGCACTGATGTTTTCCGCTGTTGACCCCGTTCCGACATCGCTGCACGCGAGACAGCTTACTTCGATCAATATCGTTGGCGACAACTTGTCATGTCGCTTGTCTACCTTGTGGTTTGTCCAGCAACCGAGCAATGGTCCGCGCGCGTTCAATAAAAAGCTTGCCCACCGGTGGGAGGTCTCTGTCTTTCAACGTGACGATTGCCACTGGGGTCGGTTCGATTGGGAGGTCGACCGGCAAAGCCTTGAGACCGAGCCGTTGCGCGCTAAAATGCATCATGGTCTCCGGCAGAATCGTGATGAATCGGCCGGTAGCCAAAAGTGCAACTTGCATCTGGACGGAGTGTACCGAAACGCTGGTTCGGGGTAGGTCCAGGCCGGAAGCCTGGAACGCTCTCCCGATCATGGAGCCGGGGAAACTCCGGGGCGGTGGCAGACACCAGGATTCTTCCCTCAAATCATTCAGTTTGATTTTTCGGCGCCGCGTCAGGTCGTGCGTGATCCCTGCGACAACGAACGCGCGCTCCCAGAACAGAACTTCAAGTTGCGTGTGATCAGCAGCAATGTCGTTCGGGAGACGTCCTATCAACAAATCGATCTCCCGATCTCGCAACTCACGCTCTTGAAGCATAGGTGGGTCACCCAATACCACGTGAAGCCTGACGCGCGGATGAGTTAGCAACAGTTCGCTGACGATCTTGCTTACCAGCCCTGCGGCCATGGGCTCGGTTGTGCCAATGCGCAATTCGCCCGTGGATGGGTCTGCCAGAGCTTCCAGCTCGCTAATGCTGGTTTTCAAATCATTGAATAACGCGATGCTACGCCGCGCCAGCGCGCTTCCATAGATTGTCGGCTCGACACCCTGGGAGGTGCGATTGAGCAGGGCCACTCCCAACAGGCTCTCCAGTTCAGCGATTGTCTTTGAAACGACAGGTTGGGAAACCGAAAGATGATCAGCCGCTCTCGCCATGCTGCCCCACTGCATGACGGAGAGAAGGACATTCAAATGGCGGAGCTTTATCCGACGGCTGAGGATTTGATCTTTCATCGTGGGACCGCCTATTCCAAAAAGGTATGGCTATATAGAGAAATAGAAATTGTGGTCTATAGCAAGGAGGAACAACCTCGGGATGCGGCTTCGGCTCATGAAATAGTGGAGGTTTCGATGATTGCGACGATATTGGCGCGCGCGTTGCCGGTGGTCCTTTCTGTCGCACCCATGGGGGCGCTGGCGTACGCCCAGCCTTATCCTTCAAACGTTATCAGAATTGTCGTGCCGACCGGTCCAGGAACGCCACCGGATATCATAAGCAGAATCGTCGCCAACGAGCTGTCCGAGTCGGATGGATGGAAGGTCATCGTGGAAAATCGAGGCGGCGCGCTTCAGACGATCGCAACCGCCGACGTCCTTAAACAGGCGCCTGACGGCTACTCTGTGCTGGCGATGAGCGTCCCCTTGATGGCGGCGCCCGCGCTGCTGCCGCACCTCGGCTTACGACCGGAAACTGATTTCGCTCCGGTCATAAAGCTCTCGACTTCCTACAACGTACTGGTCGTTACCCCGACGCTACCCGTAAAATCCGTAGCCGAGCTCGTTGATCTTCTTAAAAGTCAGCCCGACAAGTATAATTTTTCATCGGCGGGATTCGGCACACCGGCCCATCTGATCGGAGAGTTGTTCAAGCTCAAAACGGGCGCCCCGGCCACGCACGTCCCGTACCAGCAAGGCCAGCAGCGCTTGACTGACCTCATGAACGGCACGATTCAATTCGACTTCATTGCCACCGTCTCGGCGGTCGATTTCATTGCAACCGGCAAGCTCCGGGCTCTGGCGGTCACCGCTCCAAGGCGCGTTGCCGTGCTTGCAGATGTTCCCACCGTTCTCGAACAGGGGTTCCCCGAACTGATCGTTGAGGACTGGGTCGGGTTTGTAGTGCGGGCGGGAACACCCATCGAAATCATTGCTCGGCTAAATGAGACGATCGGTCGTGCGCTCGTCAAGCCGAAGGTCCGCGAGACTTTCGCCAAGTTAGGCGCAGAAGCCCAAGGCGGCACGGCTGCCGACTTTGGCAAGTTCATATCGGACCAGAGTGCGCTTTGGACCAATGTCGTCAAGGTGTCCGGGATCAAGCTGCCGCAATAATCCGCGTGATGAAAAGGCGAGAAGTATTCAATGAATATTGTGCGCTCCGCTCCACCCTTGCTCCGCACGCCCGACCAGATCCTTGGGCCGTTCTATCCATTGAATGGCATAGCCGACCGGACGGGAGATCTCGCTCGATCATCCGGCCGGCCGGGACACGCCAGTGGAGAGATATTGATGGTCCAGGGGCACGTGCTAACCCTTACGGGACGACCGGTTGCCGGAGCCCGCATCGAAATTTGGCAGGCAAATTCCGCCGGCAAGTATCGACACCCCAGCGATAAGACCTCGGAACCGCTGGACCCGAATTTCGATGGGTTCGCAGTGCTGACGACGGACCAGGAGGGCGGTTATTCATTTCGCACGGTGAAGCCCGGCGGGTATCGTACGCCGCACGGTGATTTGCGGCCGCCGCATATCCATTTTCTTGTCGACTTCGGCGCCGACCGCTTGATCACGCAAATGTACTTCGCTGGAGAGCCCGCGAACGCAACGGACAGATGGCTGCGGGCCGCACCGCAACCAGATCTCCTGATTGTTTCGTTGGAGGAGCCAGCTGCCGGAGCAAGCGTTGCTTCCAGGACGGCGACGTTCAATATCGTGTTGCAAATCGACTGATTAGCTCTCGAGCAGCTGGCGAGGTCAAGCATGTGCGATTGATGACGAGATGTTTCGTTGCAGGGAAGAGTTGCCAACGTAAATTATACGGTGGGCCGAACATCGTCGGCTTTTCGATAAGGAGAAACGAAATGAGCAAACTTGGACTTCTTTCGGCCGGGATGATCGTCACTGCGATGATCGCAGGTCCCGCCATCGCGCACGAGCACCATGTCGCTTCGCGTCACGTCGTAGTGGATCAGTCCACCGTAGAGGATGCGTCTGCTGGCGCAGTGCGCAGCACGCCTTCTTGCATCCTGGCGCCGCGCGTTGGGGCATTTGCCACCGCGCCCTGGACTAACGGACCGCCTTGCGAACCCGCGTCAGGATACTATCCGGGATATTGAAGCGTTCACGCGACACGCGGAAGTTTGCCTTAAACGCTTGCAAGAGTGCATAGCAACTGGTGCCGCTTGAAGCCGATTTTTCGCGTCTCGCCTCCGCATGTCCGAAAATGAGAAGGTCTGGCACGACCGGATGGGACGCTGCGCCGTCCGCAGGGTGGCTTTGGCAAGTTCCTGGCCTTCAGCGAGAATGGAAAGCCGCTGACCTGTCCGAGAAGCTCATGCGCGAGCAGACGCATACGCTGGACAACACATCGCGAACCTGACCGGCTTGCTGCGGCAGCTCGACGTGAGCAATGCGACGATGGTCTTGCCACGACTGGGGTGGACCGACCGGTCTCGGATTCGCGCTCTCCAATTCCGATCGCGTGCGCGCGCCGGTCATCATGGGCACATGGGCATGGCCGCTGCCGCCGGCCGAATTCCACATGCGCATTTTTCCTTGGCGCATGATGCACGCGCCTCTCGTCGGTCCTTACCTGCTCGGGTGTCATAACGCGCTTGCAGGTCGCTGGATGTATCTTTCCGTGGTCAACCGAGAGAAGTTCAGGGCGGAAGCCCAGAGCGTCTACGAGAACATCCTGGCGGATCCGGGATCGCGTTTTCTCACATGGACTCGACCGCGTTGGATTCCCGTGGATGAAAGCGCCCGCGGCTTGGCCCGCTTCGAGCGGCTCGAGAGGGAATAGATGAAGTCGAAACTGCCGACCTTGCTGGTCTGGGGCCGGGAGGATGAGGTGTTCGACCACAAGACGTTTGCGGCCCGTTTCAAGGAGTTGTTGTCGCACGCTGAGGGACCCGAGTGTCATGTCTAGAAGCAAGTGAGAGGCCCCAATGAACGACATTGCACAGCAAATCGAACAGTTGTTGCATTCCTAACGCCCGGTCCGGATTAGCTGGGATCAGATCGGCGCCAATATGCGATGCTCGGCTGATACAGCTCGATCACGGGCCCGCAAATACGACCTACCCATCTACAAGCCTATAGGATGGAATAGGCCTTGCCATCAGAGCAGAACTCGACAAAGCACCGCTGAAGATCGCTCGCCGTGCCCAAAGGGTGACCTACGGCAAATAGGTCAATGAGACTTAGAGCGACAATTGCTGCGGGGATGGGGGGCGGCGCACGCAATGGTGAGCATACCGATTTGCCGTTCGCGCAGCTGTGATTGTTCACTGGGTGTGTTTTCTCGCACGCATACCCACATAGGGTTTGTCCAAAAAATTCGAAGGAAACGCTTTTAACAGAGCAGCCGATTCCAGCCAGCGCGAACGCTCCGCACGAAAACAAGAACCGTTCGGAGTACAGCCATGATTGGAATCAGGACTTCTATTGTTGCAGCGATTATGTCGATTGGCGTGATAGGCTCTGCAAACGCCCAGTGCCCGACGTGGGCGAATTCAAATCCGGCTTTATTTGACTCGCAATACCCCAATAGCAGTGTGTTGAACGACTGCGAGTTAACGCCAGCAGGCAGAATGGGCCTGGAACTGCCAGGCGGCGCGGCTCCCTGGTTTGGGCCTGACAGGGCTTATGGGGCAAAGCTTGGCGTTGCTCAACACCACAGCTTTCGGCACCGGCCATAGCCAGCCGCAAGTGGACCGTGTGCGGCAATTGCCGAGCCTCGGGATGAAGCCCAATTTGTCTAAGGCAAAGTCCACAAGGGGCTTTTCCAGGCCCTCAGTGCTTCGAGAAATACATGCAGCCAGCGAGCGGGAAAGCAAGAGCAAAGAACTTGGTATGTTTCGGCGCCTGAGAGTGGCAGTTGAACGACTGAAGAATGCCGTAGGGTCAAATACGACGGATTTGGACGAGGTCATTCGAGGAAGTTTTGGAGAGATCATTTCTGATCCCTTTGCTTTCGCAGCGTTTATGCAATTTCCCGAGATTGACGACGCTTGGGCAAACATCGCCAGCTTCCCACCTGAAGCCGTGCATCTCATCGAGTTCGTCCAACGGGCAGTGAACGAGAAAACGGGCCTCTTCAAGGCAGACCGGGGAAGGCGGACGGATTTCTACATCAAATTGATGAACAATCTCCACCCTGTTTGTGTTGAGTTGATGCAACTATTAGACCGCGAAATAGCGAAACTCGAATCTCCGGGTTTTTGGGGTAAGATCAAGCGAAACATGTGTCCGCGCCCACGGTAGGAGTCGTGACGCCTAGCCCTATGTCCGCTCCCGTTCGAGACATGCCAACTGCACCTACCGATGTCCGCATTCAGGGGTAACCCGGAAGGCATGTGCTCATGCTGGTGAGTGCTTCAAAGGAAACATTTATCTCCGCGGATGACCGAGCAAGGTTTGATAATAAGATTTGACCGTCCCGTAGCATTCGCAGACCGTTTCTTGCACAGCCTCAACATCGATGATCTGAATTTTACCTCTCGAGTATTTGATCAGGCCCGCCTGTTGAAGGGTGCGCGCGTGCATTGTCACACTGGTGCGCTTGACTCCGAGCATCTCGGCAAGAAATTCCTGGGTGAACTCAAGCGTATCGGTGTCGGCCAAATCTCTCGCCCGGAGTAACCAGCGGCAAAGTCGCGCCTCTACATGATGAGCGGCCATGCAGGCAGCCGACTGGCTCGCCTGGGCGTAAACGGTCTGCTCGTGTCGAACCAGCGTCGACGATAGGGTACGGCTTTGCAGCGCCGCGCTTTTGAGTGCGTCCACGTTGCACGTCATCGCGGTTCCGGCGAGTTGAACAATTCCTCGATTACTCGGAATGCTTCCGCCGATAGCTGCCGATGCGCCGACCACCCCATCCTTGCCGACCATTGCCGCTTCAATAGTCTCTCCAGATGAAAGGCCGACCACGAGCGAGATAATCGCGCCTGTGGGAAAGTAGATCGCCGCGACCTCCTCTCCGGCCTCGAACAATATTTTCTCGTGTTCGAGATAGATGGATTTCAAGTGAGGCTGCAGTGCTGCGGCATCACTTTCCGAAAGAGAGGCGAGTAGCAGATTGTTGGAATTGGGCATGGCAAGCGCTCCGAGGACAGGCGGGGAGCGCAAAACACTCTCAGTCAGCGGCACACCTAGAAAGACTGCCGATAATCCAAGGACGCTAGGCTCTTGATCGGACAAAGCGAGCTTTATTTTCGGCTATGTCGGGAACTTAGCAGACGACCCTTGCGAGGGGTGCCGAAATGAGCTTTTGGAGTTGGTGCGATGGCGCAATATGACCCTGAGACGCTAACTGTGCTCCGCAATGCGCTCGACGATGCATGGGCGCTTTTGCCGGATAATCGCAAAACTGACAGCCAAAAATCCGATATGGCTCAGCGCATACTAAAGAAGGCGGCGGAAGGCGTCCGCGACCCCGTCAGATTGCGAGCCTCTGCACTAGTCGGACCGATTTCAGGTATACGATGACCGATCCGTCATCCTTACCCTCAAGTCCGATTGAGCACCCTCGCTGCCCCAGGTGCCAGATGCGAATGATGCTGGCGAGGAAAGAATGTCGCGGCAACGGATCTGAAAAGCGTACCTTTGCGTGCGAGAAGTGCGCATTTATCGAAACGAAGATCGTGGATGACCCGATAAAATCCAGTTCTTTAGCACGCCTTGTGGATAGCGTCAGGCCACCGAGCTAATTACTCGTAATTTGGCTACCGCCCGCCCGAAAGGCGACGAGATGAAGGATATGGCGGTGAATTTTGGAAAAGCTCCGCATCGATGCGGAGGACTGCGCGCTTATCAGCAAACTCGCTACCGACATGCAAAAGCGAGAGCTATTCGGAACACCTGGGCGTATTGGCGTCGGAAGTAGAGCGTGCGATGGCAGCAGCAGCGTCCTGGTCAAAGCTAAGGTTATTGTTAATTTCGTTAAGTACACAAGTGAACATACTAACGAGACCTCTTCGCATATCCCCGGATCATCCCTCTCATACTGAAGAGATGATCCTATGGAACATAAGGGAGTAGAGTACACAGTTGTTCGATTGACCGATGGCAGTTGGCGATGGGAAGTGAAACTCGGCGACCACAAAACAAAATCTGGTGTGACGCGGGTAAGCCGAGCATTAGCAATCAAATTCGCTAAAAATGAAATTGGCCGTGTCGTAAAGGACAAAAAATAATTTGCTTCAGTCAGCTTGCCATTAACATTGAGACAAGCCTGCAATGTCGCCGATTGACTTAAAGCGGACGTTGCAGAGAAGGTGAGTGAGGGATCATCCCTTCTGTGGCCCAAGCAGTACCTGATAGTACGATTTGACTGTCCCGTAGCATTCGCAAACCGTTTCCTGCATCCCCTCGAGATCGATAATCTCGATTTTCCCTCTGGATATTTTATCAATCCCGCTTGTTGCAGCGATCGGGCATGAAGCGTGACGCTGGTGCGCCTTACGCCCAACATCTCGGCAAGAAATTCTTGGGTAAATTGCAGATTGTCGCTGTCCGCTAAATCCCTTGCTCGAAGAAGCCATCGGCACAGTCGAGCCTCGACCACGTGGGCCGCCATGCATGCAGCCGACTGGCTTGCTTGTGCGTAGACAGTCTGCTCATGACGAAACAGCGTCGATAGCAAGGATTGACTTTGGAGCGCGGCGCTTTTGAGCTCGCTCACTTTGCACATCATCGCCGGTCCGGCGAGTTGCACTATGCCTCGATTGACCGGAATGTTTCCGCCAAGGGCGGCGGATGCGCCAACGACACCGTCTTTGCCGACCATCGCGGCTTCAATTATTTCTCCAGAGGAAAGACCCACTACCAGAGAGACAATCGCACCTGTCGGAAAGTAAATGTCCGTGACCGTACCCCCGGCATCAAACAGAACTCTCTCATGGTCCAGATGGACGGTTTCAGGTGTGGCCGCAGGGCGTTGGCATCGCCCTCTGAAAGAGAGGCCAATAGCAAATTGCCGGAATTGTGCATGTCAAGCTCCCGTGCAGGCGGGAGCGCAGAGAACTCTCAGTCAGCGGCGCCCTGGAAAGACTGCCGATAATCGCCCGACCGTAGGCCCTTGCAGGGGGAAAGCGAGTATTTTCTTTCCCGCTATGTCGGGAATTTAACCGACAGCCGTCGAGATCACGGTCTGGAATAGAAGTCTGGAGGTGCTGCGATGGCCCATTATGATCCCGAAACCTTGATGATCCTCCGAAAGGTCCTTGACGATGCGTGGGCCTCTCTGCCGGATGGTTCCAGATCAGAAACCCTCAAATCTGAGATGGCTCAACGTATCCTGAAGCAGGCGGCCGATGGCGTGCGGGACCCAGCCAGCCTTCGAGCTTCTGCTCTCTTTGGTGCCGTTGGTGAAGCACCCGCCTCTAAAGCCAAGCCAAGGTTCAAGAGGCGACCACGGATCGTGCAGACTGCGACCTTTGATGAACGCATGGCGAGCGAAGCGCAGCGTCTCAAGAAGCAGGCCAAGACGCTGGCTCCTGGCAGAGACCGAGAAATGCTCTTGCGCAAGGCAAGACAGATCGAGACCGCCGTGCACATCAGCGAATGGCTGTCTTCGCCGGGCTTGATGTCGCCGAAATAGGTAAGTCTAGGGTAAGCTCGCGGTTTCTGCATTTTGGCCCTCTTCGGACCTCACCGGCGCCAGCTGCGGATCTCTGCTCGCTCAGGTCCAGGCGACCACCGCGGAAGGCCCATGACTCGGAAAGTGCCACTTTCAGGGCTAGTCGCTCCCAGTCTGCGTCTCGATCACAAGATTAGTTGCTGGCATGGATACGCTCCATTCCAGTCCTTGCGTGGCAAACTTAAGGGTGACTCTCGCATTTAGAGAACGCTCAATCATGTCACCGATCACGAGGTGACCAAATCCATTGCGGGACGGAGAGACGACTCGGGGACCGCCTTGCTCGACCCACTTCAATACCAACTCGCGCGATCCGAGCGATTCACTATCGAGCGCCCAAGATATCTTCACCTTGCCCGCGGGCGCCGAAAGCGCGCCGTACTTGATTGCATTTGTCGAGAGTTCATGGATCGCAAGTCCAATCGCCTGGGCGGCTTCCGCCGTAACGACAATGTCGGGTCCGGCGAGTTTGACTCGCGAACTTTGAATGTCCGTGAACGGCACAAGTTGCTGCCGCATCAGGTCCGCGAGGGGCGCCCCCTGCCAACTGTTTCGAATTAACACATCATGTGATGCGGCCAGACCCTGCAGACGTCGTCCGAACCTGCTTTCGAACTCTTCCATCGTCGTGGTCGTGCGAGCCGTTCGGCGTGAAATCGACTGGATCACGGCAAGCAAGTTCTTTGAGCGGTGCGATAGCTCATGCATCAGGAATTGAGCATGGTCTTCTGCCGCTTTGCGTTCGGTAACGTCCGTCACAATGCTGACCAGGCGGTGAGCTTTCCCATCCGGCGTGCGAGCGACAACTTGGCCGTGGCCCCTGAGCCAGAGAGTTGTGCCGTCCGCCCAAACCACCCGGTACTCAGACGTAAATGAGTCCTGCTCGTCTGCGAGTTCGTGGAATTTTTGCACCAGAGGACGGTCATCGGGGTGTAACGCCGACCAATATTCGTCTTGATCGCCTCCCACATGCCCCTGGCCACCCGGAAGGTTGATCCCGAACAGAAGCATGCCTTCCGGCGTCCAGAGTCTGGTCTTGGCGACGAAGTCGGTTTCCCAAGTACCCATACGGCCAGCCGCAAGGGCGGATCGGTAAAGGGTTTGCTTGTTGTGCAGGCGTCGATTGGCTTCGGATAGTTCTTGGGTCTTTAACGCCAGTGCCTTTTCGACCCTCAGGCGCTCGCTTGTTTCCACGGCCGTGACGAGCACGCCACCTATTCCGGTCGGCGACGAGGGATCAGGTACCGGACTGTAACTGACGGTAAAATGCGCGGTCTCCAAATCAAGGCCCCGACGCCGAATTGTCAGAAGCCGATCTTCGGAATAATCGCCAGGACTTTCACCAGCGAGAATCGCTTCCTGTAGCGGGATCAGTTCTGAAACCACCTCGGGCCATACAACGCGAAACGGCAGCCCGAGTGCCCAGGGGTGCTTGTCGGCCAAAATGGGCCGGTATCCGTCATTGTAGATCAGGACCAAGTCGGGTCCCCAGCGCACGGCCATCGGAAAGCCCGACGCGGTCATGATCCCGACGATGAGCCTAAGGCTGGGCGACCAGTTTTTCTGGTCACCTAACGCCGTCGTTGACCAATCCTTGCTCGCGATCAGGCCAGCCATTTCATTCGCAATTGGTGGCTGCTTTACTTCGTTGTCGTTCAACGACATATGATAAAGCCTGCGGAATTAGCGTGAAAGCCAAACGCGCGAGTATAGAGCGGTATTACAAGGTCGAGCAGCTTACGCACCCGCACGGACCCGCCGCCAGACCGCGAAAGTCCACGATAGAAGGATCGCGGCAATCAGGACTCCTAAATCACCACGATTCGATTAAGTGTGCTCGCCTGGGCCGACTATATTTAATGCGCCTGCGTCGGCTATCGGACAGACAGTAATCAGATTTTATGGGTCGTCACGTTCCTGGGCAACCGTCCATGCAAGACCTCGCCTGTATCATAGATTGATCCCACGGCGCGCGCATCCATACGTCGCGCTCTTCGTCGGTCGTCAAGATCACCGGCATCGCCCTCGGATGGATCAAGACTTACACGAGCTGAAGCGATGGAAAACGATGAGACCAACGATCGTTCAAAGGTCCATTACATCAAGCGACCCAAGCGACCTGTGAGCCGCACTCGTTTGGTGATGGGCTTGCTATTAGTCCTCGCTATTCCAATTTTCATTGGTCTCGCCAGCAAGGTCGCGCACGAAAACGGGGAGCTATCCAGCAAAGTTTCGGTCGATAGGAGGGAAACATGACCGAAGTGACCTATTACGTCGCACCCATTTGTCGCCAGTGACGACGGTATCGTGCAGGCGAGCCGGCCGAGTGCTTCAATCCCACGGCCGTGTAATGCGAGCTGAGGCGCTATCGCGCAAAGAAGGTCACGTAGGCGCGGTCGCCTTCAGCCGCACGGGTGATCCTGCCACCAGCAATTTCGGCGATGCCGAGGTGATCAGGAAGTTTGGCGACGTGCCTGATGATTTGAGTGCGTTGTAAATAAAAGCCGCTCCGCCGGGTTGAGGATCGGCGCAGCGGTTTCTTACACTGGGGCGCACGCGGGTATGATACGCAACCCGGCCGCAGTGTCGTCGCAACCATTGAAGAAACCGTTAGTCCCTCGCCGTCAACTCCCGAAGGTGTGTCTCAACATCAGCGTGGTGGTAGGGCTTGGGGATGCGTGCACTTGATGTTGTGCGGCGCGAACCGGCGTTCGGCTGCCTGCTGCGCCTCGGCCTAGCCACGAGTTTGGGCGTGGCTGCGCGGTTCCTTCCGATGGCGGCTGAGCGCCGACGCGCTCAGCCAAGTCCAGCCTTAAGATTGAGCGTGGCGCGAAAGGGCACACTCTTCTTTCCAACAAGCGCTGTTCCGTCGACCGTTGCCGAACCGTCGCCATACGTGCCTGTGAAGCCGCACGTTACTTCCCGGCCACCGAACAGGAACGTTACACCGACAGCATCGGTGTGTTGGCTCGTCGTCAGTTCTCCGCGCCACTTCCCGTTCCTGAACGTGTACGAGCCAGAGTAATAGAAGTGACTGTCCCCGCCGAAGACGCGGCCGTCGAGAAGAATAATGACCCCGCTGGCATGGGCGCCCGATCCGTCCCCCATCGCGATCCGGATCGAATACAAGCCGTTCTCGACGTCCGACATCCCATGCCCTCCTGCGGCCGAAAGTAACGCCGTCTGGCAATCGAGGCGATGGCTACCATCGTCGCAGTCGCCTCTACCTCGAAGGACTAAAGAACCGCCTCGATCAGACCCAATTTCTTGGCTTCCTGTGCTTCAAGGTACCAGTTCGACGGCGCCTTCTCTTTAACCTCGTCGAGCGTTACGCTCGATCCGACAACGAGATTTTGAAAGCCTTCGTTTTGCATCGTGATCGAACATTCGATCTCGTTGAGCGTCGCCCTCACGACGGCGATGCAGGTTGTTAGCGGGCCGTCGATTACCAGGCTCTTCGAGAGCTTCCGCTCATGGATCATCAGCCGAGTGCCGCGGGCAAGATAGCGGTTCGGCCGTGCGAAGAAGCTCATGAACGTAACGCCGGCCGAATAGATCACGGCCTTTCCGAGAAACACAAACCGTCGTTGTGGTTCCATCTCGCTCGCGAACCGAACATCTTCGCCCATCATTCTCGCGACCTCTGGATCGCCGCCTAGCGTCGACATTTCGATGACGACAAGGTCCTTGTCGGACGCATTGTCGAACTGCGACCTGAAGTTCGTATACATGGCGTAGTCGACCACCCCGGTTAGGCTGATGGGCGGCGATTTAAAGGCTGTGGCTGGTAGCGTCGCGAGTTCCATCGGGTACCTCCATTTCCGCGGTCGGCTGCACCATGCAGATGCCGTGCCGAAACGCCTCAGACCGACGGATCGCGATACGGCGGCCGGTCCCATCGAGCGGCCAACCGCCAAAGTCCGGCTATCGTTGAGAGTCCGACACGGAGGGCAAGCACGACCAGGGTGATTTGGAGCCAGATCAAGCCGCCGATCTCTCGGAAAACGAATTCGATGCGAGGGCCCCAAGGCGGTGGAATGGAGTCGCCGAACGCCTCAATACCACGCTGTAGAGAGCGCTGAGCTCCGGTCAGCAACTCCGGCTTTTCGTAGAACGCCGCGACGATCAGCGAACGCCGCGACGATCAGCGCCCATGCGGCAATAACGGTCAGCGTCCGGAACGAATGAACTTTCAAGTGATATTTGAGGCCGGGTCGGTCGTTGCCACGGATCGGCGTCATCGAACAGGCTCGCCCTGATGGTCTTGGTGCCGTAACCAACGAACGTTCCGAGCAAGGAGCGGTTCCAGCCGCGTGACAGATTGAAGCGCCTCAACCTCAGGAACGTTCAACAGTCAGCGCAATTGATCTCGACAAGCTTTTTAAAGGAGAACCAATCGTGGCACTGGAAACAAAAGAGACGGGCAATCTGATCGGAAGCGACAAGGTCGAAGGGACGGCCGTTTACGGTGCCGACAGCAATAAGATAGGCAGCGTTGAACGCTTGATGATCGATAAGACGAGCGGCAAGGTTTCGTATGCAGTTCTCAGCTTCGGAGGCTTTCTTGGTATCGGCGACGACCACTATCCTCTCCCGTGGCACTCGTTGAAGTACGACACCAACCTTGGCGGGTACGTCACGGGGATCACCGAGAAGCAGCTTCAAGCCGCCCCGAAATATCGCGACCAAGCCGGCTGGAATTGGAACGACCCCGCGGCGGGTCGCTCTGTCAACGACTATTACGGCATTCCTAGCTGAGTTGGGCGACGGCACCGACGAACTCGTCAGTCGCGATGAGGGCCATGCGGCGTGATGCCCGCGGCCCTCATTTGCTTGCGTGCGTGGGGCGACGGCGCGCACTGATTTGGCTAAAAAATCGGTTCACGCTGAGTTTCGGCGGATCATGCGGGGGCGGTCTTGGCGAAGGAAAAGCACACTAGAGACGCGGCGGACGCATTCTAGCTGTTCCGCGCTTTTCGATCTTGGACCGGGCCGCCCGGCTGCGCATCGTTGAAACGGTCGAGGCCATGGCAGCAACGCAGACCACAAAGCGGGAGCCACGGTCACCGAGGTAGCGCGTATCGAACGGTGAATGAAGGACCGTCTCCGGCTGGCGGAGCGTGAATTACCCTGTCAGAGGGCCCCATAAGCTGGCGTATCGCGTCGCACGCCATTGCGTGCCGGTTCTGGTCGGGGCTGATGATCCGGTGAATCTCCCCAGCGTTGATTTCCACATGGAGGCGCCCCTGCTTGGACGCCCGAGATATTTGAGCCTCAACCTCTTCGCGGAATTCTTCCGTCGTGGGCATGGCAAGCCCTTTGTTTTCTATCGAATGGATAAGCAACCACTTGATCTAAAATTGATCTTGTCACTCTAACAGGTTGCTTCGTCTCCACAACCCTAGTCAGTAACGACTGACATTTCGTTCAGGGGCACTGCTTCACCCGACTCGACGGCAGCCTTTTCCACACCCACGACGCGCAGTAGCTTGCTGCTGTTCCAAGCCGCAACGGATTGATAATTTGCATCTCCGCAGCGATGTCGCTGTCATGGGGGCATGACCAAAGCAGAAAACCGAGCGGCGGGGAGAGCCTACCAGCAACAGAAAATGCGCGAGCTGGACGAGGCCATTCGCGCTGAACGCATCAACGCAGATTTGGCCGAGCTGGCCAGGCTGCGGAAATACCTGCTCTCCAGCCGCGTCGCTCCCCTCGCCGGCCGGCAGCTCATCGACGCAATCGACGACTATGTCGAGAAGCTGACGGGTGATCGCCGTTCGCTCCACGCGCAGAATCACAGTATCGGTGGAGGATGAAGTATGCCGAGCCCCGCCCCTACGCCGATCCGGAGAAAGCCGCCCGCCGATTACTAGAACACGCCAACGCCTTCGAGCCGATTCAGTACGGCCGAATCTACATCGAGATCATCAATGGCAAGATGCTGTTCGGGGACAAGGCTACGGCTGCGGAATATTGGGACGGTCTTCAATTCGCGATCGCGCGCGGCTGGCTCGAGTATCACGAGAGCGGAACCTTCGTGAAGTTCACGCCGGCCGGCGCGGACCTGTTCGCCTGACACCGTCGGGCGGTTTGCAACATTGGCGCCCCCTCAGCGTCGAATCCCTGCTCTCGGTAACCCCAATCCGTCCAAGCCAAACTGGGCGAAAACCTGCCCAAAAAACAGGTTGGCGGCCCTTCGGCGCTTTCTATCCCAGCGCTGGGGGTCGTTTGCGCGCGCGGCGCATAGGAACCACGCGAGCTGTGCTCGGTTGTTAAATTGGTTTGGAAATTGGACCTTCAGGCCTCGGCGCAGCCCCCCGCGCTGGGGCCCCTTTTTTGCTCCGTAAACGGGAGGTTTATCGGGGCAGTGCGAGGAGACTTTACTTGGTCAAGATCGCTTGGATCCTCTTAAGTGCGACAGCCATGATAGGCTGGACCATCGCGATTTTCTGGGGCGTCTTCCAAGTTGCGCGATGGCTGTTCTGGCTATGACCGTTCCGGGCTCTGACTCGTGATTCCCCTCGCGATACTTATCTTCCGGTCATGCCCATCCGGAGGAAGGCCCTCGAGATCCCGCCCGAAGATGCACGGCAATTCGTGGCCGACATGCAGGCCTATCACGCCGAGTACGACACCAATCGCCGAGACGAGATCGCTGCCGGCGCGCGTCATATGCTCTTGGGCCACATGCCCAGCGGCACCAAGCTGCGGGTGACCGAGGTCAAGGAGCTATTCGAGCAACTGAGGGATCACGCATGACCGTCTTCGTCTACGTCAACACCCGCAAGCAAGTCGGCGACAAGGACCACATCAAGGTGTTCGCCAGCGGCGATGCCGCGGAGACTTGGTTCGCGGAGAATGATCCCGAGGGCGTGGCGTTCGAATACGAGGTTCTAGAGTGAGCCGCATTTGGCTCGACTGGAGCGATCTGATCAACTTCAACAAAGGGATATGCTGACCCTTGCGCTCGCGCAGCGGTTGCGGTTGGATCACGCCTACTGGGGGAATAGCAGATGATCCGAGTTGCATTGATGATGGCCACCGCAGTGGCACTAAGCACGACAATCACGCCGGCCATGGCAAATTGCGGCGACGCCACCGATACCTACAACTCGGCGATCTCGGACGTGTCCGACGCGCTTAAACGATAAACACCGTCGCTGCCATTTGCGAATCAGCTACGCTAATACCACAATTTAGAGTGTCCTCATTGAAGCCGGATAACGACAACAAAAAAACTGTCAATCTAGCAACGACATTGGCGAGTGTTGCCATTGATGCAGCGAAGCTGATGGCCGGGGTTCCGCTCGACTATCCCGACCCGCTTTTGACCCCACTTGTCACAGTGCCTCAACCTGCGAAGGAAGAAGAGATGGACGACGTAAAGGACGAGAAAGACAAACCGTTGGTCGATCAGATGACCGACGTGGTTGCGGACGCGGCTGGTGAACTGGCGAAGACCGCCGTGAAGGCCGTTGCCAAGCGGGCCAAGAAGGCTGTGGTCAGGAACACTCCGTCTCGTGTCAAGAGAGCTGCAAAGGCGGTTGCGAAAGCTGCCAAGGCTCCAAAGAAAACTGCCAAGAAGACGGTGAAGAAAGCGAAAAAGGCCGCACCGAAGAAGTCCGCAAAAAAGAAGTCGAAGAAGTCCAAACGCTAAGGAGTTAGCATGGCTAAGAAGGCGAAGAAGAAGTCAGTTACCAAGCGCGTTGTAGGAGCTGCGAAGTCGGCTGTTAAAAAGGCCAAGAAGGCCGTCAAAAAGCTGATGCCGAAGAAGGCGAAGAAAGCCAAGAAGAAGTCGAAGCGCTAATAGCTCCGCAGTCGCTTTAAAATACGCACAAACCGCTCTCGGAGACATTCGAGGGCGGTTTTGCTGTAATCCAATGAAATATGACCCACTGAATGAATTCTCGGGACATGCTTCAGTCTAGCCAGCCCGCTTGACCTCGATACCTTACCCTACAGTCGGATGGACGGAACGTTGGCGGCTTGCGATGTTGCGTTAGTCACTCTATCGTTTGGCTTTAGCAAAACGCTATAGGTTTTAAGTGCCGTTAGTCGCTCTAGTGACTGACGTCGTTGGCTTCTAACCTTCCTTATCAGTTCTAAATGGCAAAGGACTGATAGGAAAATTACACAAACCTTACCGGTCTTGAGAGAAAGCTTGTCAGTCAACCTGTTCCAGGTTCTCAGCCGTCCGGATCATCATCGCTCCCGCGCAGCGTTCGAAAAGATTCCTCAAAGACGGCCCGGATAGCCGCTATTTTTCCACTTCAATTCAATATCGTCTGCGATGCATTGAGGTGCACGCGGTTCGCCATCGTCGAAGTAGTGGTTGAAATCGACATGCACCCGCATGTTGTCCGGGCGGTATGAGGCCATGCGGTCGTAAAGTAGTACCTGACTGCCTTCGAAGCGGTGGTAGACTGATTGGTGTATCGGCGCCATTGATTGTTCACTATCGGGGTCGATCGGAAGGTCGCGGACGCCCAGCTTGAGAAAGCCGGTAGCTTGCTCGTTGTGCTGCGGACCGGTCGGATTGGGTCGGAGCCGCAAGACACTGCCATCGTGTTTCAGGCCATCCGGAATGATCGACGCGCCGGCGACCATCCAGCCGAGGGCCACATCCGACAGGCGCGCCTCGTTTTCCATGTACCCGCCGCCGATGTCGGCGTGAACACCCGGAAACCAAACCTGCTCGAAATAGAGATTTCCGTATCGGTCGCGAGCGCCCGCCTTCGCCGCCGTCGGCGACCACGAGACGCGCTTAAAGTCCGCGCGATTTTCATCGATCGAGATCGCGTGCTTGGCGTAGCCGACATTCGGGTTGAGTGTGGTGTCATAGAATTTGTGCTTGGGCGGCGCGAAGTGCAGCGTCTTCAGGTGCTTGAAGCAGCTGTAGCCCGGCAGGCGCGGGGCAATCTTGAGGTAGTTGATCAGAAAGACGATTGCCGCGGTGGCGACGCCGAGATAGCTCAGGATCCATGCCGCCCATCCGGCCCACGGAAACACCGGTTCGAGGACATTCCCGAGCCAATGGAGCCCAAACAGCAGCGCGATGCCGAACGCCACCAGGGCCGGACCGAGATATTTGTGGCCGAGCGCTGCCACCGTGTCGAAGACGCCGATGAAATAGGGAAAGACATTTGCGCGTTCGACGCCCTCGACCACGACAGAGCTGCCGTACTGCTGCCTGAATTGCGCGGAGATGGCATCGCGGGTCTCCAGCAGGAACTGGCTGTATCCGGTGATCTTGCGGGAATAGGATGGACAGAACTGGTAGACATCCTTGACCGCGTGTTCGGCGAGCTTGTGGATGCTCTTCGGATCGCGGCGCAGGGGAGAGCCGTCCGGCATATGCCGCGGCACGCCGCACGAGCTCATCACCCCGGCGACGGACCGCACCGTGTAGGCGCCCCGGCTGAAGCCGACCAGGAAGATCCGGTCGCCTTCCTCATAGAGGCGGATGATCGCCGCATAGCAATCCACGATATTGCGCGTGATGCCGAGGCCCGTCGCCATGCTGGCCAGATTGTAGAGCCAGCGCATCCAGCCGATCGCGAAGTGGCCGCCGTCGGACGCCGAACCGAGGCCGGCATCGTAGAAGGCTACCTGCTCGGATGGTTCGATCTGGGTGTCGGGACCGACGCGGCAGGCCCGGTAGAGCTTGTAGACGTTGGTCCGGGCTTCATCGAAGTTGATGCCGCCGGCCTGGCCCGTGCCATCGGAAAAGATCAGAATATTCTTCGGCATCGCACACTATTCTCCCGAAGTGCGCCAGATATCTTCATATATCACTGATTGTGGCGTCGGGATGTGAACTACCGACTCTCCCGCGACCACTTAACAGGTTAAATCGGCCTTATCTGGCGCCCCGTTGCCGGAACGATGCTCCTTCGCGTCGCTCTATCGCGAGCGTATCACTTTGTGCCGAGTGACCAGGCTGGCGCTCTCGCGACCGGCGGCTTCTGGCGCGAAGCGGCCATTTAGGCGAAGCGTTCACGCCGGCTTACCGGCACAAGCTGACTTGCCTCGCAAAGCAACAAGCCAATTCTTTTACTTCACGGTTACCGCCATTTTCACCGACGGATGGATGTTACACCGGACCCTGTAAGCGCCGGCCTTGTCGAACTTGTAGCTAAGCAGCTTGCCCGGCTTTTGCAGGCCCAGATCCATGTTCTCGTCGGTTCCGGGCCCGAAGATATGAATGTTGTGTATGACGTCGTCATCGTTGGTGAAGTTTAGTCGGTCACCCTTGGTCAGCGACACCGACGCCATGTTCAAGGCCAGCCCACGCTGGATCACCGTAATTGTGGTCGCCGCCGGTACGGCAACGACCAGTCCCATCAAAATGGCGATGGCGATTGCGAGGCGAATGGGCATATTGACTCCTTTGAAGGCTGGCGCGGCTAGAATTTCACCGCGGTCCAGAGACTGAAGTAGAAGTGATCGTTTCTGTTGGCATTCGCGTAGCTGCCGTCAAAGCTGAAGTACTTCACGTACTGCACGGCCAGCCGCACATTCATGTTCTGAAACGGCGAATCGGGCTTGCCCCAGGGTACGTAGGCGACTTCGACGATCATGCCGTCCGAGTTGGGGCTGCCGTTCGGCGTGGCCCAGTAAGCGGCGTCGGCCATGCCAATGGTGCGGAAATACTGCATCGAAGGCGTGACCGTGGCCGCGATGCTGTAGGAGACATCGAAGCGCATCGTGTCGAGCCAATGATCCGAGAACGCCCCCAGCGCCAGCGCGTCGCCCCACGCCAGTTTCGCGGTCTCGTGAATATAGGTCGCGTGGGCCGACAATCTGTCGCTGGTCACCTTGGCGGGATCGGAGATGAACTGATACGTCGCATCGACCGCGATATCGGTTTTGTGGACATTGAATCCGAGGGTCTGGCCGCCACCAGGAACGACATTGGCTGACAGGGCATAGGCGCCGATCTCCGCGTGATGCATCTTGTCTCCCCAATCCTTGATCATGGCTACGCGTGCATACGGGAGAAAGGACGTGGTCTGGTCGCCGTCGTCGGGCACTTGGCCCAGCGCCGTAAGCGTGCGGGCGTTGAGGCCCTTGTAGACATCGCCTTCCAGGTAAAGGAAATCATTCCACATCGTGTAGGCGCCCACGCCTGCAACCCGTTGGCCGAGACCGCCGTCGACCAGGGTCGAAGCCGTCGGTGTCGGCGCCAGCGCCGATTGGTTGTACGGGAATCCCCAGGCCGGGGTCGAGTTCCAGGGGTCCTGCACAGTCGGGTTGTTGTTGGCCGTGATGCCTATAAGTACGTCCTGGCCGAACAGCTGACCCTCGCTCACGTGGCGAATATCGACATTGTTCAGCGCAGCCTTCTGGGCCACGCCATCGTAGTTCAGTTCGATGAAGCCGCCGACCTTGGGCGCAATTTGTCCCGCGTAGTAGAGCGACAATTGATCGAACGCGAAGTTGTCGTTGTCCCTGAATCCGGGCGCGGCCCCGCCGGGCTGCGGCTGCATCGTGTGAGTGAAGGAGGATTGTGTCGTCATCGCCAGCGGTAGCCCATGGTCCTTGCCATCATTGGCGGTATAGCCATGCAGCTTGAAGTCCCGGCCATAAGGAGTCAGCTGCGGACCGAATGCCCCGATATGGCAGGCGGCGCAAGGTTGGCCAGTCTGGATCGCAAAGGAAGGTACCGCGAACGCCGGTCCCGCCATCATCAGGACCGCAAGCACCGTCATGGGAGCCAGGATACGCAAACCCCGCCCGAAAAGATCGAGGGAACTTAAACGCCGGCGATTTGTCGGCGCGACCGGCTTGCCCATCCAGGGTTTTGATTGGCGCGCTATGGTCCTGCGCAACAAGTCCAAAAACATGTTCCGCATCTCAAGATCTGAGTACCAACCCGCGAAGCCAGTAAATCCGAATATGGTTAATGGTCCGTCAAATGAAGCTCTGGAGCCTCAAATGACAACGAACGGCAGGGCGTCCGCAGCGATCGTTAGCCGGCTAAACGGATCGGAACGGATTGGAATTTTGGCCCATTGGCCGATCGTCCACCTCACTTTAACTCAAGGGGCTTAGCGTCTCCCGGTTCGGGCCAATACGGCTGGGGGAGCGATCAAGTGGCGTCGGCTGAAATTGATGTGGGAGCGGGACAGGCCCCGGATCATCCCGACCGGCATTCTGGCCGGCTAGGCGACCGATACGCCATCTCGTTTCGTCGGCAATTCCTGGTCGTCACGGTCTGCCTGCTGGCGGTCAATCTCATGATCGGACTCTTCGCGCGCCACCAGCAACGCGCAATCATCGATTATGCCGTCAATGTATATGACACCGCCTTTATCTCCACCAACTATGTCAGTCTCGCGCAGATCGCGTTTCAGCATTATGTCGACGAACAGTCCCGTGCCATAGGACCGGACCAGGCGTCCAAGGCCAACGAACTTCTCGAAACTGTGCTCGACGATATCGACGTTGCCATCGAAAGGTCGAGCTCGCACCTTACGCGCACCGAAGGACTAGAACTCAGGACGAATATTTCCGAGCTCCTCAAGCTTGGGGGCGACTCCCCGGAGTTACGGAGTCTGACGGACGATGTTCAACAAAAATTGGAGCGGCTGCATCAGAACAATTCAGCCATTGGCCTGCAGGCGCGAGACGACATCGAAGCGTTTTCCTACAGGTCCGATTTGCTGCTGCTGGCTTCAACCCTCACCAGCATTATGTTGGCGGGGCTGGTCCTGCTGGTGACCCATCGCATGATCCGATCGTTGAATCAGCGATCGAGTGACCGTCTTTACGCGGCTCTGGAAGGCATGCCGCAAGGTCTCAGCATGTTCGACGATAAGCAGCGCCTGATCATCTGCAACGCAGAATTTGGTGCGATGTATGGACTCCGTGCCGGGCTGATTGAGCCCGGCACCCCGCTTCGAGCCATTCTGGAACACCGGATGGAGAATGGAACGGCCGCGATCAACGCCGAGAATTTTGTAGAAGAGGAATTGGCGTCGGCGTCCCAACCGACGGCCATCGCTTTGGAGCATCAACTGCAGGATGGACGCACGATTGCATTGACCAAGGCGCCTCTGAGCACCGGTGGTGCGGTTACCATCCACATGGATGTGACCGAAAAACGAAATTCAGAGAAGCAGATTGCGTTCCTGGCACATCACGACGCGCTGACCGGATTGGCAAACCGCGTTCAATTGCGCGAACATATCGACAAGATTCTGGAAAAAGTCAGGCGTGGCGGAACGGCGTCCGTCCTCTGTCTGGATCTCGACAACTTCAAGATCATCAATGACACGCTCGGTCACTCCGTTGGGGACGCATTGCTGTGTGCGGTTTCCAAGCGAGTGCGCGATCTGGTGCGCGACAGAGATCTGGTCTCCCGGACCGGTGGCGACGAGTTTTCGATCGTGCAATTCGGCACGGAGCCGCCGATGGAAGCCTCTGCTGCGCTGGCTACCCGCATCGTCGAGGCTCTGAGCGCGCCATTTGAGCTCGGCGATCATCACGTTGTCATTGGCGCGAGCGTTGGAATTGCAATTGCACCTGACGACGGCGACAGCGCGGACCAGCTTTTGAAGAATGCCGACATGGCATTGTATCGTTCCAAGGAAGAAGGGCGCGGAAGGTTCCATTTCTTTGAACCTGAAATGGACATCAAGGCCCAGACCCGGCGCGTTCTCGAGCTCGATCTTCGCAGTGCGATCGCTGCGGGAGAGTTCGAAGTATTTTACCAGCCTATTGTCAATCTCGCGGAAAACAGGATTACCGGATTTGAAGCACTGCTGCGCTGGAACCATCCAACCCGCGGAAGGGTCGCGCCAAATGACTTCATTCCGTTGGCTGAGGAAACAGGGCTAATTGGTGCGATCGGCGAGTGGGTGATCCGGCAGGCTTGTGCCGAGGCGAGGAGATGGCCGTCCGATACGAGGGTGGCGGTCAATGTCTCACCAGTGCAATTCCGTAACAAAACGTTGGTCCTTGCTGTTGTGTCCGCTTTGGCGGCCTCGGGATTGCGCCCAGATCTATTGGAGCTCGAGATCACCGAGACCGTATTGATGAACAACAACGAGGCAACGTTGGCGGCACTGCACCAGTTGCGAGCCCTGGGCGTCAGGATATCGATGGACGACTTCGGGACCGGATACTCGTCGTTAAGTTACCTCCGCAGCTTCCCGTTCGATAAAATAAAGATCGATCAGAGTTTCGTTCGGGACCTCTCCGAAAGACCCGACTCTATCGCAATCATTCGCGCGGTCGCAGGGCTTGGCCAAAGCTTCGGCATGACCACGACAGCAGAAGGCGTCGAAACCCAGGAGCAATTGGATCAGATGCGCGCGGAGGGGTGTAGCGAGGTGCAGGGATACTTCTACAGCAGGCCCGTGCCGGCTAGCGAGATCGCCCAGCTGCTGATTGGCTTCCAGGAACGAGTCCAGGCGGCGGCGTAGTCGCCGCCTTTCCCGATCTACGATCATGCGGCACTCATCAAGGCTGTAATGCCGAAAGGCGTTCTTGCGCGAGCGCGCGGAGCGACCGCTGGCGCAAAGCGGTCATTGGGATGTGCGACTTAGACCTCGCTGGCTTTTCTTGACTGGACCTAGCTCAAACTGCACATGATGGAGTGGAACGAGAGTTTAGATTTCTCAGCTATTTAGAAGGCTTCGTGTGCACGATGTGTGCACCGGGAGATCACGAAAAATCTCATCACAGCCAATGTGAGCAGGCCTTCTGAAGTGGGTAGGAGCCGCCCCGTGTCGGGGCGCGCACGTCATAGATTTTCGCAGGGTACGGGAGCTTGTCGACTACGGCGCGCAGGATCATGAGTGGGATCAGGCGCGCGCCGAGAGCGGGTTGGCGGCCACGAGGCAAAGGGCCGACGTGCCCGATCGCGATCGACACGCGGGCGAACCAATTCCCCTTCGATGATGGTAATGCGCGGCATGAGGTCTCCCAGGAGCGATGCGAGATGCGGGCCTAGACCGGATCCCGGCGGCGTTCTCAGGCGCAGATATCCAGAATGGCTAGCATGTAGATGCGGATCATGTCGATGAAATCGACGATGTCGACGCGCTCATCGGGCATGGTGTTGTAGCGACCGCCAGGGCCGCAGACGATGCCTTGCATCCCGCCAAAATAGTGCAGATGACCAGCGTCGGTCCCATAGAAGCAACTCGGGGTAACGGCTCCCGTCGGCTGCTGTTCTCCGCGCACCGTGCGATAGGCGCGGTTGATTGCCTCGACGATTGGGCTCGTGGGCGCCACTTCGAACGGCGGCATGGTCGGCACGCCGGCGCGGTCCTCCGACATGATCTGAGCCTTGAGGCCAGGAAACCGTGCCTGGAGCGCGTCGAGCTCGCCACGCATGTCGGCCAAGGCCCCGGCCTCGGACTGGCCCGGTGCGTAGCGGCCCGAGCCCTTGATCCGCACGAAATCCGCGACCTGGGGCGTGCGCCATTCGTGCAGCTCGCGGCCGAGCGCGCCGTGGACAACTCCGACATGGACGCGGTTGATCCGCTCATGTTCCGGCGAGAGGGCGCCCGAGAATTTCATCGCATTGAGGCGCGGAATGAGGTCGCACGCGGCCGTGATGGCATCGACCGCCTCTTCGCGCTTGGACAGATGGCGGGTATTTCCGGTCAACTCGATGATGAACATGAAGGCCGCGGCGTGCATCGTCATGGCCTTCAGATCGGTCGGCTCAGAGTTGATGAAATAGTCGGCGCGAAGTCCCTGCTCGACCAGCGAGTAGGTGCCGACGCCGCCTTGCAGTTCGCCGACCACATAGGTGAGGATGACGTCGCCGCTGAGTTTGACCCCGGCGTTGATCAGCGTCTTGACCGCGCAGAAGTAGGCGGCATCGCCGGCCTTCATGTTGGAAACGCCGATACCGTAGATGAAGTCGTCGTCGACCTTGCCTGCCCAGGGGTCGACGGTCCAGCCCTCGGTCACCGGGTTGGTGTCGAGATGGCCGTTGAACATCAGGCTCTTGCCGCCGCCGCTGCCCTTCCAGCGGCCAACGGCGTTGACCCGCCCCTCACTGCCGAAGGGGGCGAGCTCGGTCTCGAGGCCGATCTCGCGCATGCGGTCGGCCATGAAGGCCGCGAGCTGCTTTTCGCCGTCTGTCCTGGAGTAACTCTTGTGCTGCACCATGCGTGACAGGAAATCGAGGGCGGCGGGGACGTCGATGCCGGCGAGAAGTGCTTTGGTGTTGTGATCCATGGGGGAAATCCTTGTCGTCAGCCGACCGGCACGGGGGAGGCGGCCATCAGTTCGCGGGTATAGGGATGGAGGTGGTCTGCGTCGAAATCCTCGACGGGCAAAAGGTCGACCACTTCGCCTCGGCGCATCACGGCGATGCGGTGGGCGATCTGACGGATGAGGTTGAGATCGTGGGTGATGAAGAGAAAGGCGGTTCCAGTTTCCTCGCGCAGCGCCAGCAGCAATTCGATGATCTGAGCCTGCACGGAGACGTCCAGCGGCGCGGTGATCTCGTCGCAGATCACGAGTTTCGGCCGTGCGGCGAAGGCACGCGCGATGGCGATGCGCTGCTTCTCGCCGCCTGAAAGCTGATGTGGCCAGCGGTTGGCGTAGGATGCGGGTAAGCGAACTTGGTCGAGCAGGCCGGAAATATCCCCGAGATGGCCGCCGTAGAGCTTGAGGGGACGCGACAGGATCTCGTCGATCCTCTGACGCGGATTGAGCGAGGAATCCGGATGCTGGAAGATGATCTGCACGTCGCGGCGGTACGCGGCGTTCATGTCGCGCATGCCGTGGATCTCGCGCTCGTCGAAGGAGATCTTGCCCGAGAAGCGTGCAAGCCCGGTAAGGGCGCGCGCCATCGAAGACTTGCCCGAGCCGGACTCGCCGACGAGACCGAGGATTTCGCCGCCACGAATCTCAAGCCCGATCTTTTTCGTGGCCGGCGGTGGAGCTTCGCGGAACAGCCCGCCGCTGCCATAATGGACTTCGATGTCGGAGGCGGCGAGAAGGACCTGGTCACGCGGCTTGTCATGGACGAGACGGCGCTCCGGTCTGGGCACGGCGTCTACAAGTGCGCGCGTGTTGGCATGGCGCGGCGCGCGGAAGATGTCGGTGGCCGGCGCCTGCTCGACCAGGCGGCCGCGCTCCAGGACCGCGACTCGGTCGGCGACGCGCGTCACAAGTGCAAGGTCGTGGGAAATATAGAGCGCGGCAACGCCCGTCTCGCGGCGTAGTCGCGCGAACAGTTCGAGGATGCGCGCGCCAGTGATCACGTCGAGTGCCGTGGTCGGCTCGTCGAACAGGATGACGTCGGGTCGGCAGCCGAAGGCGGTAGCAATGATGACGCGCTGTTTTTCCCCGCCGGAGATTTCGTGAGGGTAGCGCCGCATGATTGCGGCAGGATTGTTGAGATCAACATGGCCAAGCAGATCGACGGCGAGCGCGTCAGCCTCGCGCCGCTTGAGGCCGCGGTGCTGGATCAGGGCTTCCGTGATCTGCTGACCGATGGTGAGTGTCGGGTTGAGTGAGGTCGAGGGATCTTGAAACACCATGCCGAGCCGGCGTCCGCGTATCTTTGTGAGCTCGCGCGGGCTCAATCGTTGCAGGTCGATGTCGCCGAGACGCAAGGAGCCAGCGACTTCGCGGGCGTTGCCCGGGAGATGACGCATCAACGCCCAGGCGAGCGAGCTCTTGCCGGAGCCGGATTCCCCGACGAGTCCCAGCACCTCGCCCGGCTTGATCTCCAGCGAAATGTCGTGCAGCACGCGTACCGTCCCGGCGGACGTAATGTAGTCGAGCGTATAATTCTCGATCGAAAGCAGGGGGGTCACCGATCGTCCTTCGGATTGAGTGCATCGCGAAGACCATCGCCGATCAGGTTGAAGGCGATGGCGGTGAGTGCGATCGCAGCCGAGGGCGCGATCAATCCCCATGGCGCCTGATGCATGTATTGGCGCGCATCGGCCACCATGAGTCCCCATTCGGATGCAGGCGGCTGGGCGCCGACGCCGAGAAAGCTCAGCGTTGCGAACAGCATCACGGCGAAAGATACGCGGATGGTGGATTCGATCACGATCGGCGCCATGACATTCGGCAACATCTCGCGGAAGATGATCCAGGGCGCTCCCTCGCCACGCGCGATGGCAGCTTTGACATAGTCCTGATTGCGTACGTTGAGTGCGGCTGAGCGGGTCACCCGCGCCATGCCCGGTGCAAAGGCCACCGCGATGGCAATGACGGCGTTGCCGGCGCCGTTGCCGAGCGTTGAGACCAGCAACAGGGCCATCAGAAGACCCGGGATCGCCATCACGGCGTCGTTGGTGCGCATGATCGCTTCGTCGGTGCGTCCGCCGAGATAGGCCGAGCCGACGCCAATGATCGCGCCGACCGCGCTGCCGACCAAGGTAGCGATGAGCGCCATCGGCACGGTCGAACGTGCGCCGACCATCAGTCGGCTCAGGATGTCGCGACCGAATTGATCAGCGCCGAGCCAGTTCTGCGAGCCGGGCGCACGGAATCTGCCGAGAAAATCCATCTTCTCAGGTGCATAGGGCGCCAATGCCGGTCCGAACAGGCAAGCAGCAGCGACAAGCACTAGCGCCACGACGCCGACAAGGCCCTGCGGCTTTCGGATCAGGCGGATAAACAGCTCAGTCATAGCGGATCCGCGGGTCGAGAATCGCATAGGCCATGTCGGCGAGTGTGTTGGTGACGGCATAGGTCGCCGCCATGATCAATGCGCCCGCCTGGATCGACGGCAGGTCGCGCGTGGTGATGGCGACCATCAGCGCCCGTCCGATGCCGGGAATGGCAAAGATCTCCTCGATCACGATGATACCGCCGAGCAGGTAGCCGACGTCGAGCGCGATGATGGTGACGACCGGCAACAGCGCGTTGCGCAGGGCATGGCGAAACAGCACGGTGCGTTCCGGCAGGCCCTTCAAGCGCGCGGCGCGGATATAGTCCGATTTCAGCACGTCGAGCGTCTCGGAGCGCATCATGCGCATGACGTGCGCGACAAGGATCACCGAGACGGTGAGCACCGGCAGCGCCAGATGACGGATGCCGCCGCCGAAATCCTCCAGTGGGGAGACGTAGCCGGTCGCGGGCAGCCAATGCAACGTATCGGACAGCAGAAGGGCAAGCAGCGTCGCGGTGACGAATTCCGGCAGGGATATCCCAAGATAGGCAATCAGGCTGACGCCCGTGTCGGTGAGCCTGCCTTGCCGCAGCGCCGCTACCACGCCGAGCGGCACGGCAACGGCCAGCGTGACCAGGATGGCCGATACGGCAAGCAGCAGTGAGCGCGACAGCGCCGCCAGCATTTCCGGGCCGACCGGCTGGCTCGTGCGCATCGAGATGCCGAAATCGCCGGTGAAGACGTGGCGAGCCCAGCGCCCATATTGCAGCCAGGCCGGATCGCCGAGCCCGAGCTTCGTCCTGAGCGCGGCTAGCGCGTCGGGCGTCGCGTTTTCCCCGAGCAGCGACTGGGCGGCGTCCGCCGGCAGGATCTGCGTGATGGCGAACACCAGCATCGAGACCACGATGACGGTGTAGACCATCAGCATCAGACGGCGCGCGAACCAGGCCAGCGTCACTGAGCGCCTCCGGTCTCAGGTGCGCTTCGGCGCGCCGGCGCCGAGCGAGACCAGGTCGAGGCGGAAGACCGATCCGCGCGGGTGCAGCACGTAGCCGTCGACGTATGAACGTTGCGCCGCGAGCAGGTCGAAGAATGCCGGAATCACCGATGGTACTTCGGCGTTCATCATGTCCTGTGCCTTGGCGTAGAGAGCCGTGCGTTTCGCGTCATCGGCCTCGACTCGGGCCGCATTGATGACGGCGTCGAAGTCCGCGTTGTTCCAATGTGTCTCGTTCCAGGCCGCGTTCGACGTGTAGAGCAGGTTGAAGATGGCGTCGGCGGTCGGCTGCATGTTGTAGAAGCCGACGTAGAAATTGCCTTTCTTCCAGACCTGATCGAGATAGGTGGCATGCGGCATGGTCTGCACGTTGATGCGAAAGCCGGCTGCGGCCGCCATCTCGCGAACCGCGACGCCGAGCTGTGTGCGGGTCGACGGCTTGTCGGATGCAACCAGCGTTAAATCGATGCCGTTGGGATAGCCTGCATCGGCCAGCAGCTTCTTCGCCATGGCGATGTCGGGCTTCTTCAGCGGAATGTCCTTGTAGAAGTGGTAGGCGGAGCTTAGCGGCGTATCGTTGCCAGGCGTGCCGTAGCCGCCGGCGACGAAGCCGACGGTTGCCTCGCGATCGACCGCCAATGCCAGGGCCTGGCGAACGCGCACGTCGTTGAACGGCTTCTGATCGCATCCGAGATTGATATTCAGGAACTGGCCGGATGGGGTACGCAGGGCCTTGACGCCATCCGCCTTGACGAGGCGCTCATATTCACCCGGCGTGGTCGTGAGCAGTAAATCGATCTCACCGGAGATCATCGCGGACGCTTCAGCGGTGCGGTCAGGATAGATGAGCAGCTCGATGCGGTCGAGGTAGGGCCGCGTCGGATCATAATAGGCGGGGTTACGTTCGACGATGATCCGGCGATCGGGCTCGTAGGCTGCCAGCTTGAATGGGCCGGTGCCGTTGGCGGTGGTCGAAAGGCTCGCGAGGTCGCCGGCGATGACCTTGGCCGGAACGATGCGCGCGTTGAGATAGGTGAGTGCCACTGGCAGGTCGGCATAGGCGCCGGTGAGCGCGAACTTGACGGTCAGCGGATCGACCGCGGCGACTTCCTTGATCGGGCCGACATTGGTGCGGCCGGGAGAAGCGGTCTTGGGATCTAGGATGGCATTGATGGTCGCGACGACATCGTCGGCGGTCAGCGGCGAACCGTCGTGGAATGTCACGCCCGAACGCAGCTTGAAGGTCCACTCCGTCAGGGTCGCGTTCGGCTCCCACGAGATAGCAAGGTCCGGCTCGACGGTCATATCCGGCTTCAGCCGAGTGAGGTTGGAGTAGAGCAGTTCGGTGACGAGATATTCCGGGTTCACGCGCGCCTGCATCGGATGGATAACCGATGCCGCCTGGTCGACCGACATCCGGAGCACGCCGCCGCGCTTCGGCGCTTCGGCGAGGGTGAGTTTGGGCAGGCCTGCGAGGCTGATTGCAGTTCCGGCGAGGAAAAGACGGCGCGTGACGGACAGCATAGATGCGGCTCCTTGCGTTAGCGGCCGGCGGCTGCTTCGGGAGAAAGATCGGGACGGAATTCGGCGGACAGATAGGCAAGGACCGATTTCGCCAGCGCGACGATGTCGGCGAGCGTGGTGAATTCGCCGGGCGCGTGAACGCGGCTTTCCGGCCGGCCGAGGCCGGTCAGCAGGATCTCCTGCATTCCGGTTTTTTGCACCCAGCCGAAATCGGAACAGCTCGTCGCGCCCCATTTTGCGAATTCCTCGGGTGCGTATCCGAACCCGACCGAGAGCGCCTCCTGCCAACGCGGCCAGTGTGGACCAGTCGGATCGGACGTCGGCATGAGGTGACCGGTGAGGACCATCTCGATCTCGGCGTGGGGCGCGGCCTCGCGGACGGCGAGCTCGATTTCGCTGCGCGTGGCGAGGAAGTCCTCCTCCGGCGCGTAGCGGCGGCAGATGAGGATCTCAAACCGCGAGGGAATCTGTCCGCCGCATTGACCGCCATGGGCGGCGGAAATATCGAGCTGTGCAGCGAGCTGATGCGTTGCGTGCGGCGGCGCGGGCAGGACGGACGTGCGCTCCGCGATCTTTGGCTTCAGCGCCGCGAGCGCATTGAGGATCGGCAGTGCGGCCTCGATGGCGTTGGCACCGCTTCCTGCGCTCGCAGCCTCGCTCGCATGAAGCGTCCTGCCGTGGACCCGCACCAGAAGCGTGAAGAGGCCAAAGCAGCCGGCCCAGATACGTGGCGCTGCCGCACCGTTGAAGTTGAGGATGTGACCTTCCAGCAAGTCCTGTTCGGCGAGATAGCGTATGCCAGGGTAGAGCCCGCCTTCCTCGTCGGTGCAGTGCAGCAGCATGGGATCGTAGCCGAGCGGCAGGCCGATTGTGTCGGCGGCTCGCAGCGCCAAGAGCACGGCTGCGATGGTGCCCTTCATGTCGGCGGCGCCGAGGCCGATCAGTCGGTCACCATCGCGTGTCAGCAACAGGGGATCGGTTTCCCAGCCCGGTGCAGCCGGTACGGTATCGACGTGGAAGTATAACCCCAGGACCGGCCGGCCGGAGCGGCGGCGCGCGATGAGATTGGTTCTGCGCCCTTGCGCCGGGCCACCCGCCACGCGCCACAAATGTTCGGGGACATCGACGCGTTGGCAGTCCAGGCCGAGCTCTGCAACAGCGCTCTCCATCAAGCCGGCAAACGCTTCGTATCCCGCGCCGGGCGGGAAAGTCGTGTCGATTGCCACCATCCGCGCAAGATCGTCGATCGCACGTTCGGCTGTGCGCTCGATCTCGGCGAAACCGTGGGCCAGCGTCGGGCTGGCCTGTCCTGGGCCGGGCGGTGGAGAAATCATTTGCGGCGGCTCATTTCTATATTCTATAAAGAAATAGACGAAGCCGATTGCTGTCAATTCCAAAGAATGAGGCAGGCGTGACCGGTAAACAGGCAAAAGCAGCGGCGAGCGGCTCATCCGGCCTGCCGGTTCCGTTGTACGAGCACGTCAAACGGCAGATCGCCGAGGCGATCTTGGTGGGCGAACTGTCTCCGGGCACGGTGCTTCCCGGTGAAGTTGCGCTTGCTGCGCGATACGGAGTTGCGGTCGGCACCATCCGCCGGGCGCTCGCGGACCTGACCGCCGACGGCATGCTGGTGCGTCGGCGCAAGACCGGGACGGTCGTGACAGGCCGCGCACCTCAACACAGTCTGCGCTTTTTCTTCCAGTATTTCCGACTTCATGGCGAAGACGGCGGCCTCCAGCGTTCCGTGCCCGAAGTCTTGTCCGTGGTGCTGCGGCCGGCAGATGCGGGGGAGGCGGTGCTCTTCACGGAAGCCATTGGTGAGCCGCTGCTTTGTCTTCACCGCATCCGGCGTGTTGGCCGCGTGCCGGTGATGCATTCGCGAATACGGATCATCGCGCGCCGCGTGCCTGATTTCCCGCGCAAGGCCACGAATGTGCCTGCGCTGCTCTATCTCCATCTGCTCGACGCCTACGGCATTCGTATTGCAGCGATACGCGAGAAGCTCTTGGCGGAACTCGCCGACAAGGAGGATCGGCGTCTACTCGCGCTAGCTTCGCCGAACGCCGTTCTGGTGATCCGCGAGGAAGCGTACGATCAAGCCGGTGCGCTTGCGATCCTAAGCGACCACCGCGCCACGACTGCGCATCATCACTACGTGAACGAGATCCGCTAGCCTGTTTCGAGCCGTGCCTAGCGCCCCTGACTCTTCCTACTGACCGACGATCACGTCGATTTCCTCCTTCAGGAGGGCGCCGTAGTGTTCGAGGACGCCTGGCCTTAGCTTCGCACAGAGCGCACGTGTGGCAGGTTGACGCAAAGCGGACTTTGACGCCCGATGCTAGATCCGGCTGGACCTAGTTCAAACTTCCCCACGATGGACTGGACCGACTGAGGGTATGCTGCCTTGTTTAAGGCATAGGCGGCACTGACCACCGGTTGACCACCGAAACCCTATGAACAAACAACGATAAAGGTGGTCTATGACGCGCGAACTCCATTGTTTTTGTTGAATATTTCGACCGTTACTTGCGTAACGGTCGGCGTCCCGTACGAATGGGAGCGCCCTTCGAACCACCGGCATGGATCGTCTGCTTCTCGCGATAGCGCCAACAGTGATCACCATCATGCGGTCGGACGATTATTAGGCCTTTCGAGGACGACCAACCTTCTTTCTTGGCACTGCCGGGGGCACCTCAAACAAGGCGCCCGGCTTGACCTTTAACGCGACTGATATGTGCCAGAGAGTAACAGCAGTTGGAGTACGATGGCGTAAAAATAGGATAGTGCAGCTTCAGCGACACCAGATTCTCGCCATCGCCAAAGACGTGGATTTCGACAAAGGCGTCGTTGGGTTTGGGCGGCGAGTTAGCCATCACGCAGCGCGTGTGATGATATCGGTATCGACCAGGCCCAAGCGGAATACTTTGTTGCTTGTCTTCCAGAGCACCTGTTGACGCTCGGCTGAATTCGGAAGCACGTCCTCGACGATCTGCACCTGCTCCTTGATCCCGTATGGCACCGGACCGAAATCGGAGCCGAACACCACTCGGTCCACACCGCACATTTCAATCGCGGCGCGTACCCCAATTGCGTTGAACCCCATGGTATCGACCAGGATGTTGGTCTTGAAATAGTCGATTGGCGACCGCTTGTTTGTGTAAGGCCTGCCGGCCGGCGGATTCTTGATCCCGTCGTAATTGAGGTGCCAACAAAATTCGAGGCGTCCAACAATCGACGCGAGTCCGCCGCCCATGTGGACGATCAGCACCTGCAGTTTTGGGTGGTGATCGAACACACCGGAGGCGATCATCCGGGCGCCGTTAACGGTCGAGTCGAAGGGGCGGCCAACCGCCTCGTTGAGGCGATATTGCATCAGCGCCTCGTGCCCGATCGACTGCATCGGCGGATGGATGTGCACCACGATATCATTCGCTTCCGCAAACTCCCACAGCCACTCGGCTTTGGGGCTGTCGAGGAAGATGCGATCCGCGCCGTCCCCATAGCTGGATGCCACTGAAATTGCCTTGGCGCCGCCGTTGCGGATCATCTCTTCAACAACGGGTCGACAGGCCTCTTCGAGCGCGTGTGCGTTGGCCGTCGGTACGAACTCGCCGGGATAGCGATTCATGATTTCCACATATTCGTCGTTCAAGTACTTGAGACCCTCGACCGTGCTGACTTTGAGCAGATCATTTGCAATCCAGGGCACCTCACCGCCGTTGGTCATGAGGCTGAGGGTGACGCCGCCCGCGCGCTGGATTGGCATGGCGTAGTCCAGATCGAAAACCTCACGATAGGCCATCAGGTCCTGAGCGTTGGTCTGCGGGAATCCCTGTTTCGGGTCAAGCAGGCCCTGCTCCTCCATCTTGGATTGCATTTTTTTCCCCCACGGGTGCCGGTGGGTATCGACGATGGTCCGGCGCTCAGTCTTGTTCGGTAGTGTCATGGAAGCCTCCTGCACAGCGTAATGACAATCTCCGGCACGGTGGATCACGCCAACGGCTTAAGCCTAGAGCTTCCGATGCGAGCGAAACAGGGGCGGAAATTACTCATGCGTGACAGCCACGTTGAGCGTTCAGACCAAGGTAGTTTCCGAATCCCTCGGGCCTTCGCCGCTGCCGATTTAGGTCGTCTTGAATCCACAAATAGGTTTACGGTCTTTCATCACCGCCGCCCTCGGCATCTATCGGTGACTGAGAGTTTCGTGCTCCCGCCGATTGCAGGGGAACCTTCATGCCGGGAACCAAGCCGACCTCGCCACTGCTACCTTTTGATTGCGCTAACTGTGACGACATCCTCTCGCGTCGATGTGTCGATTGTGAGCGCGTCTACAAAGCCCAGCAAGCCACGGTTGACCACTCAGCGTCCCATGAAACCAGTAAGTGGATTACATCCGATCTGTACCCACCAGGCTGAGCCGTTTCAGGGAGTTAGTTAGAAAGGTTGTTTTGCAGTGTGCGGACGCGTGGTCTGGACGCAGAGTTCCGCGATTTCGCCAAAGCTGCTTCTGAACACGATCCCGTTCTAAGTAGTTTCCGACGCTGCTAACAGCAATCGCCCTTCAGCTATGATCTAATTTGAACCTGATCGGATCGCAT
Organism: Bradyrhizobium sp. LTSPM299; assembly: GCF_000938235.1. Lineage (NCBI taxonomy): Bacteria > Pseudomonadati > Pseudomonadota > Alphaproteobacteria > Hyphomicrobiales > Nitrobacteraceae > Bradyrhizobium > Bradyrhizobium sp. LTSPM299. The sequence continues at coordinate 91,634 of NZ_JYMU01000072.1, read as the reverse complement.
CCAGCGCCCGCCGTACGCGCCGCGACCGAATAGGCGCCCATCTCTTCTGCCGCGGGAGGATTGCATGTGCTGAAGGTCTTGATTGCCGAGGACGACCTGATGATCGCCGATTTGGCCGAAGAGGTTCTCGTCGAGCACGGATATGAGGTGTGCGGCATCGCCCGCACCGTCGTTGAAGCGGTAACACTCGCCCGGCACCATCGTCCTGACCTCGCAATCCTCGATCTGAGGCTGGCCGACGGCGGGCTCGGTACCGAGATCGCAGCGCAGTTACGTCCTTTTGACGGACTAGGTATTCTCTATGCCACGGCCAACATCTCGCAAGTCGTTCTTACAGACGTTGACGGCACTGCATGCCTTTCCAAGCCCTATCGCTCCGCCGACCTGTTGCGCAGCCTGGAAATCGTGGTCGAGATCGTCGCAACCGGCGTGACGCGATTACCGTTGCCTCCCGGGTTGCAAATCCTGCATCCGGCTAGTCCTCCGCAATTGGCCGTCCCGGCATGACTGAAGATGCTGCCAAGGTCCGCAAGCTTCTGCGTCAGCAGGCTGCGATTGCCACCTTTGGCAGCTACGCCCTTCGCGAAAGCGATCTGCTGAAAGTGTTGACGGAAGCGGCGCGTGTCTGTGCTGAAGGCCTGGAAGTGCCTTTCTCGAAAGTGTGCCGATACCGTGCGGGGGAGAATGATCTTCTGATCGAGGCCGGGTATGGCTGGCAGCAGGGCGTCGTCGGTCACGTCGTATCGCGCGCCGACGTGAGTTCGCCCCAGGGGCGCGCGTTCGCTACCGGCGAACCCTCGATCTGCAATGATTTGCGGTCGGACAATAATTTCGTATTGCCGCCCTTCTATGCCGCGCACGGCATCGTCTCGACGATCGACGTCATCATAAAAGGCGGCGATCGCCCCTACGGTGTGCTCGAGATCGATAGTGACAGGCAGCACGATTACGACCAGCACGACATAGATTTTCTCACCGGATTCGCCAACGTTCTTTCGGAGGCGGTCGCGACTTCGGCGCGGACCGCGACGCTGCAAGCCACCATCGAGCGGATGAAGGGGCTGGTCGAAGAGAAGGATCGCCTGTTGGACCAGAAGAAGATCCTGGCAGAAGAGCTCCAGCATCGTGTTCGCAACAACCTGCAACTTGTCTACGGTATGCTCAGTAAACAGCTGGACGACACCGTGGACAAGACCGGGCAACGGGGCATCAAGGCGATCGCGCGTCGGGTTTCCACGCTGGCACAGGTGTACGACCACTTGCTCGGCAACGAGATGACGCGAACCACCGATTTCGGCAGCTATGTGCGATCGCTGTGCGCCAATCTAGCTGAGCTACAGGGAGCGCCAGGTGGTGTTACGATGAGCTGTGATAGCGAGCCGCTAATCCTCGATCTAGATGTGGTGACGGCACTGGGGATCGTCGTCGCCGAGGTGGTCACCAACAGCTATGACCATGCGTTTCCCAACGGGAAGGGAGCGATCGTCGTATCGGTGCACAGACTGGCCGGCGACGTCGATATGGCAACGATGACCATCAGTGACAACGGGGACGGGTTCAAGCCCAAGCTTGGCAGCAGACGGCATGGGCTAGGCTTGGTACGGCGACTTGTCCAACAGGTGCGTGGGACTGCTATGGTGGACTCGGATGACGGCACGGTCTGGACCATAAAAGTTCCCGTACCGCACGATGTTGCGCTGACTGGGGCAAATCTCTAGGGATTCTGGCTACGACCTGAAAATCCGCAGCAAAGTCTTTCAACCCAAGCCTATTCGATACCGCGAATCGGAAATAGGGGGTGCCGTTCAGGGCCATCGCGGTGGAACCGCGCGCCTGAGCAATTTTGCCCGGTTTCCTCCAGTTGGCCCCCTGTGAGCGCGCCGCCGGAAGCTCGCGAATTTCTCGTGCACGGAAAGTTCCTTCCAACCATTTTGGCGCTTCCGCCCGGTTCGTGGGACCATTGGGCCGCGAAGGCGTTGTTGCGGTGCTCCGGAGCTGATCGCGCCGCAGAACTCCTCGCCCTTTTGAACCAAGGTAGGCGTCGCCATGCGACCTCTTTCACCATCGCAGAAATTACGTCTCGCGAGGGCTCGCTCCTCCGCCCAGTCTGGTGGGAACGACGGCCTTGGCGTCGTCAAACACGGCGATCCAAGCCGTCCGGCGCGATCGCGAATTTCGAAGGCGGATCAAAAGGCATTCAGCGGAGAAGTGCCGTCTGCCAACGGGAAACATCCTGCGACCAACGGAAAACTCTTGAGGTCGAAGAAGGAGATGCAGTCCATCAACGAAGAGCTCACCACCCTCAACGGAGAACTGGAAGAAACGCTCGAGCGGCAGCGTGCAACGTCCAACGATCTCCAGAACGTGCTGTACAGCACCAATGTTGCGACCATCTTCCTTGATGTCGACCTTAACATTCGTTTTTTCACGCCTGCGACCAGGCTTTTGTTCAATGTGCGTCCGATCGATATTGGTCGGCCGCTCTCGGACATGACCTGTCTGGCCGTTGATGAGACGCTTTTAGCAGACGCCAAAAAGGTGTTGCAGGCTCTCGAACCGGTCGAGCGGGAGATCGAAGCTCGAAGCGGAGCCTGGTATCTCCGTCGCATCTTGCCCTACCGCACTCAGGCGGGTGAGATCGAAGGTGTCGTAATCACCTTTGCGGATATTACGCATCGGAAGGAGGCGGCCGACGCATTGAGTGGAGCGAGGATGGAGGCCGATGCAGCCAACGCTGCGAAGTCGAGATTCCTCGCCGCAGCGAGCCACGACCTTCGCCAGCCGCTGCAGACGCTCGTGCTGCTTCAGGAACTTCTCGCCAAGGTGGTCGAAGGCGACAAGGCAAAAAAGCTGGTCACGCGCGTCGAGCAGACTGTGAGCGGTATGTCGGGAATGCTCAACGCATTGCTCGACATCAACAAGATCGAGGCTGGCACCGTTCGGGCGGAAATGATCAGTTTTCGAATCGATGCTGTGCTTGAGCGGCTAAAGGCGGAGCTCGGCTATCAGGCCGAAGCGCAAGGGATTGCCTTGCATGTGGTGCCTTGCAGCCTTTCGGTTCGGAGCGATCCGCGGTTACTGGAGCAGATGATCCGCAATCTGCTTGCGAACGCTTTGAAGTATACCAAGAAGGGACGGGTGTTGCTTGGATGTCGTCGCCACAAGGGAATGTTGAGAATCGAAGTATGGGACAGTGGCGTCGGTATTCCCGCTGATAAGTTTCAGGAAATCTTTGAGGAATACCGCCAGCTCGACAATGCTGCCCGCAATCGGAGTCTCGGCCTTGGGTTGGGGCTCTCGATTGTAAAGCAGCTTGGCGCATTGCTTGATCACCCGGTAAGTGTGCGCTCGCAGCTCGGCAAGGGCTCGGTCTTTTCGATTGAGGTCAGGCAATCTCTCGAGCAGATATTCGGCGTACAGGCACTGGTTCACGGGAATATGGCTAGCGCCGTTACTGTCCTGATTGTCGAAGACGATTCGGAAGTAAGGAGTGTTCTCGAGATCGGCCTAAATGTCGAAGGATATAGAGTCGCGGGGGCATGCGATGGCCCAACAGCGCTAAGTATGATCGAAGACGGCGTGCTCCGACCCGACCTGATCCTGTCCGACTACAATTTGCCGAACGAGATGAATGGACTGCAAGTTGCCGCAAAACTGCAGGAAAAACTGGGTGGACCTGTGCCGGTCATTATTCTTACCGGCGATATATCGACCGAAGCCTTGCGGGATATCGCGCAACAAAAATGCGTGCATCTCAACAAGCCGGCGAGCCTTGGTCAGTTGACCGCCGTTATCAGGCGCCTTCTCGTGCCGAAAGCGATCCCGGGAGATGTCACTCCGCCGGCTCAGACCAACGGGATAGCTGCCGCGCCCGTTGTTTTCATCGTCGACGACGACAACCAGGTCCGCGATGCGATACGCAGCGTGCTGGAGGACGATGGTCAGATCGTCGAGGATTATGAAGATGGAGAAGCATTCCTCGCGGCCTACCGGCCAGGGCGCGAGGCCTGCCTTCTTATCGATGCGAACTTGCCGGGAATAAGTGGCATAGAGTTGCTCAATTTTCTGAAGAATGCAGGTCATCATCTGCCTGCCATCATGATCACGGGCCACAGCGATGTTCCAATGGCAGTTCAAGCCATGAAGGCGGGCGCCTCGGATTTTGTCGAAAAGCCGATTCACGCCAGTGAGCTACTCGCGGGTGTTGCGCGCGCATTGGAGCAATCTCGTGATTCCAGTAAGCTGGTGGCCTGGCGTGAAGACGCCGCTCATCACATCGCTGGTCTTACCCGCCGGCAGCATCAGATCATGGACATGGTTCTTGCCGGGCATCCGAGCAAGAACATCGCGGCGGATCTCGGCATCAGCCAGCGCACCGTCGAAAATCATCGCGCCTCTATCATGAAGAAGACAGGTTCGAGGTCTTTGCCGGCGTTGGCAAGATTGGCGCTAGCCGCCACGTGGCAGGGATCGGAGTAACCGGTCGTCCGCGGCTCTCCCGTCGCGGATAGCCGCAAGCAAGTCGAGCGGCCTTGAGAGAAAAGTGACGAACCAGGTATCTTCCGACGCTTATTATCGCCAGTTCGATCGGCCTAATAAGTGTCGCGCTCACGTTCGCCGCCAAACAGAATCTCGGCAAAGCGGATTTTCTGCTGTTCAGTGAGGCTCGTATATAATGGCTGGGCGGCGTCGGCGAGTTTCTTTCGATCATTGGAACGCTCGATCTGTGCATCGGCGCTCTTGCGCATTTCATCTAGCGCATCGAACGTGCCGTGTTGCTGGGCGAGAGCATCCCGTACCGCAATCCGCCGATCGGCCCGCTTCTTGCTCATATCCTGCATGGCGCTGGCAAAACCCGACCAGTTCTTTTCCTGGTCCGCGGTAAGGTTTAGATCGACTTTCATCTTGGCGGTCCGCGCATCCGCGCGATCGACTATTTGGCTGGCGGTCAACTCGGTATGCTCCGAGCGATCACGCGCGACGGCGGAGCCTGATAGTGCAGAGCCGGTCAGCAGTGCTGCGCTCGTGAGAAAGATCAGAGATTTTCGCATGGCGTTATCCTTTCAAGATATCCGCGTGGTGAGGGGAGTATCGATTGAACGAAGTCGCCGCGACTTCGAATGTTCCGGAAATCTCGTAGCTCCCTCCGCGATACCGGCTAGATGTGTAAACGTGCCTTGGTCGGATTGGCGCAGCTGGTCGCGCGCCAGCGTGCGATAGTAGCCAGTGTGATCTCGGGACGCTCCAAGGTCACCTCGAAGCGCCCTCCATAGACGGCGCCGGAATTTCCATCGAGCGTTAGCCAGTCGCCTTCCGCGAAATCCTGCGAGGCTATTCGGCAGGTTCGGTTTCCTGTATCGACCGAAAGTTCCGCACAACCGACCAGGCAGACCTTCCCAAGTTGGCGCGCAACGACGGCCGCGTGCGACGTGCGCCCGCCGAGCGCGGTAAGTATTCCCGCCGCATTCGCCATGCCCGTGATGTCTGCGGTTGTCGTTTCCCGTCGTACCAGAATGGCTGCCTCGCCGTTGTCGGTGAGGCGCTTGGCGGCCTCGCCATCCAGCGCGATCCGCCCAGCAGCAACGCCGATGCCGGCAATCGTCGCTTGAGCCAGTTGCACGTTCTGCTTTCCCGACAGATGGCTTCGCGCAACCGTATCGAGATTGATGGCATCAAGGCGGCTCAAAGCCTGCTTGGGCTGAATAAGCCCTTCTTCCACGAGATCGCAGGCAATCTTCAGGGCTGCCCAAGGCGTCCGCTTCGCGGTGCGGGTTTGCAGCAAATAGAGTTGACCAGTCTGAATCGTGAACTCGAAGTCTTGAACGTCGGCGAACATGGCTTCGAGTTGGCGCCGGACTTTCTCGAGCTGTTTCCAGGCCGTGGGTAGCGTCGATTGCAATCTATTGGTGTCGCGGATGGCCAATCGCCCAGCGACGACGTCTTCGCCCTGGCCGTTGAACTGAAAATCAAGATAAAGCTGGTTTTCACCGCTTGCGGGATTGCGGGTGAAGCCGACGCCGGCGCCTGACGTTCCTCCAGCGTTGCCGAACACCATCGTCTGCACCGTCACCGCAGTGCCGATACGATCGTCGATATGATTGAGGCGTCGATATTCCGCCGCTTTCGGTGCCTCCCAGGATCGAAAAACGGCCTTCGTTGCCTGCTCAAGCTGGTCGATGGGCGATTGCGGGAACAGAAGACCGCTCAATTCGTGGAAGCGAGCCAACATCGCGAGGACGAGTCGCTGCAATGCGCGATGATCGAGCTGGCGTTCGTTCTCGACGCCTTCGACCGCGATCGCTTCCTGCGTGAGGGTATCGAACGGTTCGGTCGGCAACCCCTGAACGACCTCGGCGAACCCTTGAATCAGCCGTCGGTAGCTGTCCCAGGCGAGGCGAGGATTGCCGGTCAAACGCATCAATCCGCCGGTGGTTTCGTCGTTGACGCCTATGTCGAGCACGGTTTCCATCATTCCCGGCATCGAGATTGCAGCACCTGAGCGTACCGAAACCAGTAGCGGCTTCCTCGAGGACCCGAAGCCCAGCCCGGTCGCAGCCTCAAGCTGCGCAATTCCCTCACGGAGCGCGTCGCATTGCGCCGCCTCGGTCGTCTGCGGCGTACGGAGTGTTTGGCTCCACGTCGTCGGCAAACGAAGCCGGATGGCACCGGCAATCCGGCGGCCGCCATCCGCATCAGATTCCAGGCCTTATTTCCGACCTCTTCGGCTTCGCCAGGCGGCAGTAGCCCATCTCGCGAAATAGCGTAGAGGAGGCGCCGCGAGGGCGCGCGCTTAGGGTGCAAGGACATCGCTCACCATCTGGTCGCGGAGGATGAGGCTTGCGCGCTTCAGGCTATCCGAGGCGTTGCCCAGTCTCTGCCGAATCTCTGAAATCAGGTGAAGTTCGCGAAAGTCTGTTGCCTTTGAGAGCGCGGCGACGGTCACGGCCCGCTCCTCGTTATCGGCGTCATGTTCCAGAGAGGCCAGCCGATCGATTGAGGTGAGGAAATCGTCGACGTCGTCGCGCGCCCCGTGCCGGTGGACATGCTGCGCATTCGCGAGTGCCTTCACCCATTGCTGGGAGGCTTCCGCCAGGATGCTCGCCAGCGGCTGCAGCGATTCCCAGGCGTTATGCTTGGCTGAGCTGCCGAGAAGGCCGAGCAGAAAGGCCGCCTCCTCCATTTCATCGGCGGCGTCATCCGCCGCGGCCATCAATTGCTGGAACGGTACCAATTCCGGGCGATGTCGAACCGACAACGCGATCTCGCTCACCAATTGGTCGGCGTCATGTTCCCAGTGCCGAGCCCGCTTGGCCAATTTTTTAAGCCCGACAGGATCATCGTGCGGTCCGAAAAGGTGATCGCGGATCGCAGTTGCGATTTCGAAAACCAGGCCTGCATGCGCGGTAGCGGTCCCGAGGAACCGCGTACCCACCGTGGTCAGATGATCCAGCAGTTCGGCGCGAACGCGATCGCGGATGAGGCCGTCCGACTGGCGAGCGAGCAGACCCTCGGTCGCGGTCTTGAACGTGAACTGAATGAAGGCGAAAGCCTTGTCCTCGCCGAGCACGTCGCAGAGGCGATCGCCAAGGCGTATGGTCGTGGGCGCCGTGGTCTCGACCGCGTCCCAGATCAGTTGGGCGCCGCCGAGCTCAAGAAATCCGCGATGACCAATGTCAGCGTCGGCGGCCCAGCGCAGCAACAAAAGTCGTTGTTGACGCTTCATAAATCCGCGAAGCTGCTTGCGGGCCCGGTTCCAGTCGATCAGGAACACCAGCCGGGAGCCGAGATGATCGAGATAGGCGAGCAGCTGCTTGTGATCCTTGGCCTCGAAGGCACCGGTCGTGAGGAAGAATGGCGCGTCGTCCGCCAGGGCCGCGCTGTGACTACTGTTCGGATTCGACCATGTCACGGCGAAGCGGGCAAACAGCGCGCAGAAGAATTGCAATCGCTCGAGATGCACGTCGCTGTAGGTGAGGGTGACGCGTTTGGCTTCGACATGGACGACAATCACGTGGGCATCCGTGGTTCCGATGTCGTTTTGGATAATCAGTCTGTGGCCGGATCTGGTCGCGGTGGTGCCGAGGCCGGGATGGTTGAACTTAAGCGGGGCGGTGCGGTTGAGCCCTGCCATAAAGGCGTGCACCAGAGCGTCGTCGCCCTTGCCAAGTCCGTAGGTTGCGGCGCCGTCGATCAGTTCTTCCGCCAGTCCCACTTGCAGCGCGTTGAGTTGCTTGTGCAAGTCCATCACCAACCGGTGCAGGCTGTCGGCCTTGCTACGGTTGGCACGCGTGATTTGATCGATGATGCGGCCCTCAATCGTGTCGCCTTCGGACTTGGGCAATTGCTTGAGCAGGAGTTCGAGGCGCTGCTTTGCCACTGTATCAGCCGGCGCCGTCATGACGCGCGCATCGCTTGCGATCGCGGCCAGCAGTTCGCGGCATCCGGACAGTCGGTACGACGTTCCTTCCTTGCGGGCGCCTGCAACCGTTTGATCCAGAGCACTCTTGGCAATCCCGGCGACGAGCCGCTCCTGCCTGAGCGATGGCGAGGTTTGATCAGGGTTGTCGGCATGACTGCGGGAAACCTGCAGCAGCGAGAAGTAATATTTGAGCCGATCGTTGGCGGCGAGACCTGCTTCGATTTGGGAGGGTAACGCCAGCCCTTCTTCTCCCATCGTTTCCAAGATCTGTGTTTTCATGATCCTACCAAGGCGTACGGAAGCTACCGAGTGAAGAGAAGTTCTGGAACCTCGACAGCCCCGAACGATCCTGTATAGAAACCGTCACGTTCAACACGGAGGTCGGCCAGCTCCATTGTGGTTCATTTTTTTGGAATGCTCGTTGCGCCCGATGATTGACAACTCCGGGGGATGGTATCCCTGCAGTATCTTGACGTAGTTGGCGCGCTCGAACGCTTGAGTGTCCCAAAGATTACGTTGGTTCATGATCCCCCTGACGTGCTCGAGAGATGTGAACTTCCTCGCGTCGAGCCACGCATGCAGTCCGGCAAGCATTGTTCCGATATGACCGGGTCCATTGCGCAGCAACGCCGACGTTGTCATGACGACATCGGCCCCTGCCAGAAGATACTTCACCACCTCGTCGGTGCCGGCGACCCCGGAACTTGCGGCAAGCGAAGCTTTTGTTTGACCAGCGAGAATGGCGATCCATAGCAAAGGCAGGCGAATCTCGCTCGGATCGCTGAGCTTGAGGTCGTTAAGAACTTGCAATCGCACCGGATCGATATCGGGCTGGTAGAACCGGTTGAAAAGGACCAAGGCGTCGGCGCCTGCTTCCTGGAGTTTAAGGGCCATATGGCCGGCTGAACTGAAATACGGGCTGAGCTTGATCGCCAACGGTATCGATGTTGCGTCCCGCACGGCCCGCAGAATATCCAGGTATCGGCGTTCGACCTCCTCGCCCGCCGCCCCGAAATCGGACGCGATGAAATAGATGTTGAGTTCGAGCCCATCCGCACCGGCCTGCTCGATCTGTCTGGCGTAGGAGGTCCAGCCTTCGCTGGAAATCCCGTTCAGGCTGGCGATCACCGGCACTTCGAGGGCCTCGCTTGCGCGACGGATCAGTTCAAGATATCGATGCGGCCCATGTTGGGTACCCGCGAGAGTTGGAAAATTACTCAACCCCTCCGGCCAACTATCGTTATGGGCACTGGTCAGATGATCGTGGCGCGCTGTTTCCGCTTCGATCTCTTCCTGGAAAAGCGATGGCAGGACCACGGCCGCAGCGCCGGCGTCTTCGATCTGCCGCAGCGAGTCAAGTTCACCGGTCAGCGGCGACGCGGACGCCACCAGCGGGTTCTTGAGTTGAAGCCCCATATAGCGTGTCGCGAGATCCATCAATTATCTCCTGCCGTGAGAATGGCGGTGCCGGGCACGAACTTGCCGCCATCGAGGGCCGCGAGTTGTTCGTATTTTCGATATTTCGCGGTGATCCCCGCCTGCGCTTCGACGAGCAGTGCGGCCGCGTCTTCGGGCAACGAACGGGCCAGCGAGGAGTAACGAACCTCGTTATAGGCATAGTCCTTGAACGGAATGGTGGGGCGCGGCGAGTCGAGCTGGAACGGGCTGCGTCCTACCGTCCGCATGGCCGGGTTAAACCGGATGAGCGGCCAGTAGCCGCAGGCAACCGCGAGGTCCTGCTGCTTCATGCCAAAGCGCATGTCGATGCCGTGGGCGATACATTGGCTGTAAGCGATGATGATGGAGGGACCGTCATAGGCCTCCGCTTCGCGGAAGGCGTCCAGCGTCTGCTGGGCGTTGGCGCCCATCGCGACCTGCGCCACGTAGACATTGCCGTAGGCGATGGCGAGTAACGCGAGGTCTTTACGGGGCACCCGCTTTCCGGCAGCAGCGAATTTCGCGACCGCGGCGAGTGGCGTTGCCTTCGAAGCCTGACCGCCTGTGTTGGAATAGAGTTCTGTGTTCAATACGAGCACGTTGACATTGCGCCCGCTTGCCAGAACATGATCGAGGCCGCCGTAGCCGATATCGAAGGCCCAGCCGTCACCGCCGACGATCCAGATGCTGCGCCGGACCAGATGATCAACCACCGACAAAAGATCCCGCGCGTCGTCTGTTTGCAGCGTCAGCAGGCGTGTTTTCAGTTCGGCAACCCGGTTACGTTGCGCACGCAACTCGAATTCCTGAATTTGCGGTGCGTTCAACAGGTCCTGCACAAGACTGTCGCCAACGATCGGTGCCAGCCTCTGCAAGAGCGCATGTGCCATCGCGACGTGCTTGTCGGCGGCGATCCGGAAGCCCATGCCGAACTCGGCGTTGTCCTCGAACAGCGAGTTCGACCAGGCAGGACCGCGACCTTCATGATTTTTCGTCCAAGGCGTCACGGGCAGGCTGCCGCCATAGATGGAGGAACAGCCTGTCGCGTTGGCGATCTGGGCACGATCGCCGAACAGTTGAGACAAAAGCTTGAGATAGGGCGTCTCGCCACAGCCGGCGCAGGCGCCGGAGAATTCGAACAGCGGTTCGAGGAGCTGGACGCCCCGTACATTGGCGAAATCGACCCGGGAGCGATCATTGACCGGGAGTTTTTCGAAGAATGCCAGGCTGGTTCGCTCAGTCTCCAGCAGCGGAGCTTTCTCGGCCAGATTGATCGCTTTCTTGCCCGGCTCGCGTGGGCTAATCGACGGGCAGGCCTCGATGCAGAGCCCGCAGCCCGTGCAATCCTCGACATAGAACTGCAGGGTGAATCGCTCTTCCGGATAGCCGCGCGCGTTCACGGGCGCGGACTTGAACGACGCGGGCGCGCCGGCCAGCGCGCTTTCGTCATAGGTTCGCGAACGGATCACGCTGTGGGGGCAGACGAAACTGCACTGGCCGCACTGGATGCAGAGATCCTCTTCCCATACCGGGACCGCTTCGGCGATATTGCGCTTTTCGTAGGCGCCGGTACCGGACGGAAAGGTACCGTCCGCCGGGATCAAGCTGACCGGAATGTCGTCGCCACGCCCGACCAGCATCGGTGCGGTCACGTGCTTGACGAAGTCGGGTGCGTCGTCACCGACGAGGGGTATCAGGTCGTGCGGGTTTGTTGCGGTAGCGGGAACCTTGATCTCGAACAACTGCTTGAGGGTACCGTCCACGGCCTCAAAGTTCATCTTCACCACATCCTCGCCCTTGCGGCCGTAGGTCTTGCGGATCGACTCTTTAATGTGGTTCAGCGCCTGCTCGCGGGGCAGCACGCCCGATATTGCAAAAAAGCAGGTCTGGAGCACCGTGTTCGTGCGAACGCCGAGCCCGACATCGCGAGCGACCTTCGAAGCATCGATGACGAAAAAGCGTAGCTTCTTGTCGATGATCTTTTGTTGCACCGAACGCGGCAGTTCAGCCCAGGTATCGTCCTTGCCGTAAGGGCTATTGAGCAAGAAAACCCCGCCGGGAGCCGCGATCCGCAGCGGATCCTGGCGTTCGAGGAATGCAAACTGGTGGCATGCGACGAATCCTGCGGATGCGATCAGGTAGGGGGCCCGGATCGGATCGGGTCCGAAGCGAAGGTGCGATACGGTCTGGGCGCCCGATTTGTGCGAATCGTAGACGAAGTAGCCCTGTGCGTAGCGTCCGGCGTCCTCAGCAATGATCTTGACGCTGTTCTTGTTGGCGCCGACCGTACCGTCCGCACCGAGGCCGTAGAAGACGGCACGGGTCGTGTTCGCATCCTCGATCGAGAACTCCGGATCAATCGTCAGGCTGGTATGCGAGACGTCGTCATTAATGCCGAGCGTAAATCCGTTGCGCCCCGCGAATTCGCCCTTGGCGCCGATTTTGCCCAGCTCGTCCAGGGCGGCCTTTGCCATCGCGGGCGTGAAATCCTTCGAGGACAAACCGTAACGACCGCCAATTACGCGCGGCATTGCGGTGCGCGTGCCCGCTGCGAAGCTCTGTGCCAGGGTTGCGATGACGTCGAGATAGAGGGGCTCGCCCGTGCTGCCCGGCTCCTTGGCCTGCTCGAGCACAGCGATGGCGGAGACGGATGCGGGGATCGCCGCGAGGAGATCGGCCGCTGAAAACGGGCGGTAGAGCCGAACCTGCACAACACCGACCTTTTGGCCGGCGGCGACCAGCGCCTTGACCGTTTGGCGCGCAGTTTCCGCGCCTGTTCCCATCAGGATCAGGACGCGGGTCGCATCCGGCGCGCCCTCATACTCGAATAGTTTATAGCGTCGTCCGGTCAATTCGGCGAAGCGATCCATTGCCGCCGCCAGAATGCCGGGAACCGCGGCGTGATAAGGGCTGACGGCCTCGCGTGCCTGAAAGAACGTGTCGGGGTTCTGCGCCGTGCCGCGGATAAAGGGATGTTCGGGGTTCAGCCCGCGGTCGCGGTGCGCGCGCACCAGATCATTCGAGATCATCGCCCGCATCGTATCGTCATCGACAAGGTCGAGCGTGTTCAGCTCGTGCGAGGTACGGAAGCCGTCGAAGAAATGAATGAAAGGCACCCGCGCGCGCAGCGTCGCCGCCTCGGCGATCAGTGCAGTGTCGTGCGCCTCCTGCACATTGGCGGATGACAACAGCGCGAAACCCGTGGTGCGGCAGGCGAGAATGTCGGAATGGTCGCCAAAGATAGAGAGCGCCGACGTCGCGAGCGAGCGCGACGCGACATGAAAGACCGTGGCGTTCAATTCGCCCGCGATCTTGAACAGATTGGGCAGCATCAACATCAGGCCCTGCGATGACGTGAAGGTCGTCGTCATGGCACCCGATTGCAGTGCGCCGTGCACGGCGCCCGCCGCGCCGCCTTCGCTCTGCATCTCCTGCACGACCGGCACGTTGCCCCAGATATTAGGTATACCCTTGGCCGACCACTGGTCCGCCAGTTCGGCCATTGTGGAAGAGGGGGTGATGGGGTAGATCGCACAGACCTCGTTGACCCGATAGGCGACATGGGCGACGGCCGTATTGCCGTCCATCGTGGTTCTGACAGTCTTTTTGGCGATGGACGCTGTCGTCGGCTTTGGGGCGTCGCTCGCGTTCAGCTTGATCAAGGCGTTCATGTCCGGACCTCAGTCGCCTCGGGAACCATCTCCATGGCGTGGCAGGGGCATTGCTCGACGCACACCTGGCACCCCGTGCAGAGATCGAGTTTGATCTCATAGCCATTGGTCGGCCCGAGCTTGATGATCGCGTCCTCCGGACAGGCGGCATAACAATTGTCGCATTCGAAGCAATTGCCGCAGGACAGACATCGCTTGGCCTCGTGCAGCGCCTGCGCCTCGCTCAATCCATCGACGACCTCATCGAAGCCTTTTGCGCGTGCGCTCAACGCGAGTTCGTGCTGCACCGACGGAGCCGCGTCCGCATAGATCGGCAGGTTGAGACCGGCGAATGTGATTCCCGGATGCTTCTCGGCATGACGCAATTCGCTGCCGCGAAGCCAGGCATCGATATGGCGCGCGGCTTTCTTACCATGTCCGGTGGCGATCGTCACCGAGCGTTGGCTCGGCACCATATCGCCGCCGGCAAAGATGCCGGGACGCCCGGTCATCATGTTGGGGGCCACGATCACGGAGCCGTCCTTGTCGAACGCGATTTCGGGAATCGTTTTGAGAAAACCGCTATCGGCGTCTTGGCCTAGTGCCAGCACCACCGTGTCGGCCTTCAGCGTTTCAAATTGGCCGGTGGGCTGTGCGTGACCGGCCTCGTCGATGCGCATCACCTCAATCGTGAGATCGGCGCCTTCGATGGCCTTGATCGAAGTCATCCATTTGATCTTCACGCCCTCGGCGAGGGCTTCTCCGGCTTCGAAATCATGAGCGGGCATGTGAGCCCGATCCCGACGATAAACGATCATCGCCTCGTCGGCGCCGAGCCGGCGGACCGTCCGGGCGACGTCCATCGCGGTATTGCCACCGCCATAAACCACCACGCGGCGTCCGAGCCGGGGTGCGGCGTCGGCTTCCACATCGTGAAGCAAGGATACCGCGTCCAAAACCTTGATGGCGTCGCGCGCGGGAATATCGACATGTTTGGAGAGCTGAGCGCCGATCGCGATAAACACGGCGTCGAACGAGCCAGCTTTCTGCTCGGCTAACACGTCATCAACACGGTGATTGGCGACGAACTTGACCCCTATCTGCTCGATCCGCGCAATCTCCTTCATCAGATCCTGGCGCGGCAGGCGATAGGCGGGAATGCCAAAGTGCAACATGCCGCCCGGCAATGGTCCGGCGTCATGGATCTCTACCTGATGGCCAAGTCGCGCGAGGTGATAGGCTGCTGACAATCCGCTCGGGCCAGCGCCGACCACCAGCACGCGCTTGCCGCTGGAGGCCGCCGCAGACGGAATTTTCCAGCCCTGCACGGTTGCCTGATCGCCGAGGAAGCGTTCGACCGCGTGGATGCTGACGGAACTGTCGAGATCCTTGCGATTGCAACTGGTTTCACAGGGGTGATAGCAGACCCGGCCATGCACCGCCGGCATCGGATTGTCCGATATCAGCGCTTCCCACGCTGCCTTGAATTGGCCTGCCTGCGCCAGCCCGAGCCATTTCTGGATGTCCTCGCCGGCCGGGCAGGCCGAATTGCAGGGTGGCAGCAGATCGACATACACCGGGTGTTGATCGCGGACCGCTCCGGTTCCGTGCCGCTGGGTCAGATCGACCCTGGGAGTCATGTCGCGGGCGACGATGTTCACAGGGCACCTCCGAGTGCGGGCTTGAGCGGCAAAAGGGTTTTGGGCTTGCTGGCCTGCGCCGCCGAACCCGTCTCGCGGATGAAGAAGGACAGCACGATGGCGAGCGCGATGCCGCCGACGCCGATAAGTCCCGCCTGTTGGAACACCGGCAGATCCAGCGGGCCACCATTTGAGACCTTGACCAGCACCCAGCCATAGATTGGAGCCATCAGGGCGCTCAGCGTGAAGACCAGGAAATTGATTGCGCCGGTGGCGCTGCCCTTTACTTCGTCCGCGTTGACTTCCTTGATGATCGTATAGGGGATCATCGCAGCGCCAGACCCGATGCCGAGCAGCAGCCCTTCGAGATAGGGGGGAATGATGTCATGCGGCATGTACAAGATGGTCAGCGCGACGATCAGCATTAACGTCGCGCCGCCGATCAACACCGGCTTGCGGCGTCCGAAGCGGTCGGCGATATATCCAAGCAACGGACAGCCGATGACCCAGCCCAGCGGCACCATGGCGGCGCGGTTGACGGCCTCGGCATAGCCGATATGCCAGCCCTCCCGCAGGAAGGACACGCCCCAGATCATGTCGCCGACCGTTGTTGGCAGGAACAGCAGCCCGGCGGCAAAGCCACAGAGATAGGATTGAGGGTTGCTGAGCACGGACTTGTAGGGCGTAAACATCGACCAGATCGAGAGCTGGGCCGGCGTGCGCTCGGCATGACCGCCGGGCGTGACGATGAGCGCTATGAGCGCGAGGGCTGCTGCCGCCAGGCCGCCATAGATCCAGAATTGCTGCCACGGCAGCACGCCGTGGATCAACGGCGCGACGGCAAACTGCCCGGCCGAGCCTCCGAGCATCCCGAAACATTGGGTGAAGCCGATGGCTGTCGCCAGATAGCGCCCCGGAAACCCGTGGGATGCCAGGTAGACCGCTCCCGTGAAGGCAAAAGCAGAGCCGGCTCCCTGGAAGAGTCGACCAGCATCGGCAGCCGCCGCTAAGCCCATGCCGAACAGAATGGCGCCGATCGCAAGCAACGCGAGGCCAACGGGAACGACATATTTGGCACCGTAGCGATCGAAACACGCTCCCGATACGATCGCGAATGTTGAATATGTATAATAGTACAGTCCGATCAGCGCGCTTACGCCCAAGGCTGTAAGTCCGAACGATGACGTCAGTTCGGGGATCATGACGCCGGGCGCCGAGCGCAAGGCGTATTGCAGGAAATAGAAAACGACGCAGAAGGCCCATGCCGCGATGAAGGGCCAATGGAATTCGGAACTGGGTCTTGCCGATTGGTCTGGCATGTTGTCTTGCCTTTCAACGGCCTGCGTGAACGCGGCATGTAGCGTCGATCGCTGACGACTCGAATGTAGGTGGCGTGACGCTCGATGATCTAGGCTCGGAATCTACTCATCGGCGCAGCCGTAATATTTCCGACATAAAGGTGGCGCGGGCGATGGTGTAGGCGTGACGCTTCTCAAGCGGCGCTTAGGTAGTTTCCGACCCTCTGGAGCAAGACGGTCGCGAGCTATCGTGGGGCAGTTGTGAAGACTCGCGCTGGCAGCCTTCAAACGGGGCTGCGGGCTTTCAAGCGCGTGCGCGGGATAGAGAGCCATGACCAGCCTTGTCAGGATCACCGTGCCCAACGTCATGCACGGGGTAATCGCAACAACCGGTCTGGCTCAGAAGGTATGCATTCGTCACTTGAACTTTTACTACGGTCAGACCCAGGCCTTGAAAGACGTTTCTCTGACGCTTTATGCCAACAAGGTCACGGCCATAATCGGGCCATCGGGCTGCGGAAAATCAACTCTGCTCAGGGTACTGAACCGAATCTACAAACTCTATCCCGAGCAGCGGGCGGACGGCGAGGTATTGCTGGATGGCAAGAATATTCTAGGTCCTGGGCAGGACATTAACGAACTGCGGGCGCGCATCGGCATGGTGTTTCAGGAATCGACCCCATTTCCAATGTCGATCTATGACAACATCGCTCTTGCGATCAAGCAGTACGAGAACTTGCATCGCTCCGATCTCGACGCGCAAGTCGAAGGCGCGCTGAAGCGCGCCGCTATCTGGAATGAGGTCAAGGATATTCTGGCCTCGAGCGCATTAGACCTTTCAGGCGGACAGCAGCAGCGGCTTTGCATCGCCCGCGCGTTGGCGATCAAGCCAGAGATCATTCTGTTCGACGAGCCCTGCTCGGCGCTTGACCCGACATCGTCCGCCAAGATCGAGGAATTGATCGAGGATCTCAAGGTTGACCATACGATGGCGATCGTGACTCATAATATCCAGGAGGCGGCGCGCGTATCCGATTTCACCGCCTTTGTGTATCTCGGCGAACTCATCGAATTCGATGCGTCCGCCCAGATGTTCACAAATCCCCGGGATAAGCGGACCCACGACTACATTCATGGGCGGTTTGGCTGAAAAACATCGCTTCTGCGAAAGTGAAAATTGAACGTGACCCTGGGGAGAAATCAAGCCGACTCTTCATGGTACGCTGCCGCACGTCGGAAATTAGAGGTTTTCCGCTGCCACGCTTCAATTGTGACTTAAGAGACCCTGCCAAGCTAAGAAGGCGGCCCCTGTGCGGGGGACACCGAGGCCGTCCAGAGTCGTCGGACGCCACCGAGGGACAGCGCTGACATCCGCATTGCATCAACAAGCTGCGCTAAGCTGAATTGTTCCGGCCGGTTTTCAAGATGCGGCCTTTGCCCGGCGCCCCGTCGCCACCTTGTCCCAAGCCAGCGAATGGCACGTTTCCGTGTCGCTCCATCGTTCAGTGAAAAAGCGGCAGGTGCAGATGAGCACCATGCCTACGCTATAGTCCCATGATCGTCGTTGGTTAGGCGGCGGTGCGGGAAGAAATCGACGACAGGCGCTATGCCAGCGAACCCATCTGGGTAGTTTCCGATCCTTACAGTCGTTGCGGCGGAGCTTACCCTTCAAAGGGCAGGCGAAAAAGTCAGAACCCCATGCGGTCGGTCGGATGCTGCAATACGACTGCACGGTTCGATCCAGTCGTTCCCGAAATCAGCGTGGCAACTCATCCCAGCCACTCAGGAGAAGATCATGAATAACGACCACAAACTGAAGACCGACGTCCTTGCTGAGTTGGCTTGGGAGCCGAGCGTGACTGCCGATCACATCGGTGTTACGGCAAAAGATGGTGTCGTCACGCTGACCGGCCATGTAAACACCTACTGGCAAAAGCACGCCGCCGAAGCCGCCGCCGGTCGCGTGCAGGGTGTTAAAGCCCTGGCCGAGGAGATCGAAATCCGTCTGCCCATTCATTTTAAGCGGGCGGACGATGAGATCGCGGCGGCTGCGCTGAGCCGCCTTTTCTGGGACAGTTCGATTCCCACGGATACCGTAAAGGTCAAGGTCGAAAAGGGATATGTGACGCTGACCGGCCAAGTCGATTGGTACTATCAGCTGCAATCGGCCGCTTCCATGATCCGTTCACTGGGTGGCGTGACCGGCGTCTCAAACCAGCTTTCGATCAAGGTGCGGCCAAACACGGCGACGATCAGCGACGACATCACGCATGCCCTTCACCGTTCATGGTTCTTCGACGAGAACAACATCAAGGTGAGCGCGGAAGGCGGCAAGGTTCGTCTGACCGGCACCGTAGACTCATGGTCTGATCGGCAGACAGCCGCTTCGACCGCTTGGGCGGCTCCCGGGACGACGTCCGTCGAGAACGACCTCCGCGTGAGCTGAACGGAAGCCGCGCCCGCTAATCCGTTGAATCGGGTTGGCCGGCGCGGGCTTATGTCGAGATGGCGCCCGCGACCAATGCAAGTCGGTGTAAATCATGAACAGGCGCAGCCTATTGGCCGCCGGTGGCGGCTTGGCGGTTGCTAGCGTGGGCGCGAGCTACCTCGCCGTGCGAAATATGGGCTCCATGGAGGAATACAACGCCGCTGTTGCAGCAGCCCGTGCCGCGTTGAAGCAGACGCCGGAGATTAGAGACTTCATCCGCTACGCCACGCTCGCGCCGAGCGGGCACAATACGCAGCCATGGAAATTTCGTCCCGGCGAAGGGGGCGTGGATATTCTGCCCGACATCTCCCGACGAACGCCAGTGGTAGACCCTGACGATCACCATCTTTTCGTCGGGCTCGGATGCAGCGCCGAGACCCTGGCTATCGCCGCCGGGGCCAGAGGGCGGCCGGGCGAAGTGGCTTTCGACCCCGCCAACGGCGGTTCGGTCGGGGTCACATTCGGCAACGGCGGTACCAGCGATATCGATCTCTGCGATGCGATTCCGAAACGCCAATCGACGCGCAGCGTCTATGACGGCCGAGCCGTCAGCGCGACGGAGTTGCAGTTGCTGGCCAAAAGCGCCGCTATCCCTGGGGTCGACCTGGTACTAATCACGGATCGTGCGCAGATCGACCGCGTTCGGGACCTCGTCGTTGCGGGCAATAGCGCGCAGATGGACGACGCCGCGTTCGTACGCGAGCTTAAATACTGGCTGCGCTTCAGCCCGCTCCAGGCTTTGGCCACCGGCGACGGCTTGTTCACCGCATCGAGCGGCCTTCCAACGCTTCCGGCCTGGCTCGGACCGCATGTCTTCGACTGGGTTGTCACGGCAAAGTCGGAAAACGACACATACGCCCCCCAGCTTGCCTCCTCGTCTGGGATAGCGGTCTTCGTGTCTCAGGTGGAGGACAAGGCGCATTGGGTATTGGCCGGCCGGGCCTGCCAGCGTTTTGCTTTGCAAGCGACCGCGCTGGGCATCAAACACGCCTTCGTCAACCAGCCGATAGAGGTTCCGAGCCTTCGGCCGGAGCTCGCCAGCCTCCTCGGCCTACCGGGACGGCGGCCGGACCTCGTCATGCGCTTCGGCTATGGTCCAGCTCTGCCTTATTCTGCGCGCAGACCATTGGGTAGCTCGGTGATCGCCTGACCGGACCTTCCCCGAGCAGGATGTCGCCCAGCCGAGAGGGAATCGAACGAATCGAATTCGACGCGCCTGCCCGGACGTTCACCAGCCCCGCTGACAAGCGGACGCAACACTACATTCATGGGCATTTTGGTTGAAAAACACCGGATAGTAAGCCGAAAGAAGCGGAAACCGCCGTCCGCATTTTGGGATGA
Source organism: Bradyrhizobium sp. LTSPM299 (assembly GCF_000938235.1). NCBI lineage: Bacteria > Pseudomonadati > Pseudomonadota > Alphaproteobacteria > Hyphomicrobiales > Nitrobacteraceae > Bradyrhizobium > Bradyrhizobium sp. LTSPM299. The sequence continues at coordinate 71,361 of NZ_JYMU01000072.1, read as the reverse complement.
GATTCGGAATTGGATCCGACTTGCCGCGATCGCTTCCTCTTTTCGGCAGCTGAGTACTTTCCGATGGTGCCTTACTGCCGGGTTGATGACCTAGAATAGCGTAACTTGGACAGCACTTCGGTTGACCCGGGAGATAGCTGCGTCACGCGGCGGTCTCGCTGTTCCAGTCCGCCCACTCCTGGGTGAATAAAGCGCCTGCCCATCAACGCCGGAAATCAAATGGACGATAAGGTCAATTCCGCCCTGCGGGCCGCCGAAGGAGCCGCGCTTCCGTCATCCGAGAAGCGTGACCTCGCTTCCGATCAGCAACGAAACAAATTGCCAGCCGTAATGCCGATCAGCAGACCGAAATCCACACCTCGGCGCTGGCTTCGCATCGCGCTGGCTCTGGCTGTCGTCATCGGCGGTGCTGGAGGGGGGCTCTATTATTGGCAGCATCGGCAGCCCGTGTTGCCGGTCGGTATCGCTTTCGGTAACGGCCGCATCGAAGCCGAAGAGATCGATATCGACACCAAATTCGCGGGGCGCATTTCGGAAATATCAGCCGATGCCGGCGACATGGTGAAAGCCGGGCAGGTCGTTGCGCGGATGGATACCAGGGATCTTTCGGCGTCGCTCAAGAAGTCGCAATCAGCGGTCGCGCAAGCGCAGAGGGCGATCGACGAAGCCAACGCCAATGTAGTCCAGCAGACCAGCATGGCATTGCTGGCCCGGCAGGAACTGGATCGGGCCACGACCCTAGTCCAGAAGGGGTATCAGACCCAGGAAGTGGTTGACCAGCGTCAGCAGTCATTGGACGCGGCAGCGGCTGGGCTTAAAGCCGCGCAATTCAGGGTCGTCGAGTCCGAGCATGCGATGGAGGCCAGTACCCACGACGTTGAACTCTACGAAGTCAATATCGCCGACAATACACTCGTCGCTCCAAAAGACGGGCGCATTCAATACCGAATTGCCAACATCGGCGAGGTGCTGCCGGCGGGCGGCAAGGTCTTCACAACGCTCGATATCTCCTATGTCTACATGGACGTGTATCTGCCCACGACCGAAGCGGGAAAGGTCAAGATTGGATCCGACGCGCGCATCGTGCTCGATGCCATTCCGCAACTCGCTATTCCCGCGAAAGTGTCATTTGTCGCGACCCAGGCGCAGTTTACCCCCAAGACTGTCGAGACCCAGAGCGAACGCGACACACTGATGTTTCGTATCAGGGCAAAGATTGATCCCGAGCGGCTCCGCGCGCACGCCGACAGGGTGAGAAGTGGTCTGCCCGGTATCAGCTATTTTCTGCTCGACCCGAAAATCGCGTGGCCGGCGAAATTGCAAGGAAGCGCGGGTCCATGATCGCTCGCGGAGGCCCGGTCGCGATCGTTGACGATGTTACGCAGCGCTATGGGAAGATGCTCGCCCTCGATCACGTCTCGCTCGAATTGCCTGCCGGCTGCATGGTCGGGCTTATCGGGCCGGACGGCGTTGGAAAATCGTCGCTGCTGAGCATGATCGCGGGCGCCCGCCAGATTCAGTCGGGCCGCGTCATTGTTCTTGATAACGATATGGCCGATGCGACGCGCCGGGCCGCTATTTGCCCGCGGATCGCCTATATGCCGCAGGGACTGGGCAAAAATCTCTACGCCGATCTCAGCGTCCGCGAAAATATCGAGTTTTTTGGCCGCCTGTTCGGGCAATCCCGAATCAAGCGGGACGCAATGATTTCCGAGCTTTTGCAGAGCACCGGCCTGGCGCCGTTCTCCGACCGGCTGGCGAAGAAGCTATCGGGCGGCATGCGCCAGAAGCTCGGGCTCTGCTGCTGCCTGATTCACGATCCCGATCTGTTGATCCTCGACGAGCCGACCACCGGCGTCGATCCGCTGTCTCGTCGCAAGTTCTGGGAGTTGATCGACCAGATGCGCTCTCGCCGCGAGGGAATGAGCGTGCTGGTCGCGACCGCCTACATGGAAGAAGCGGAGCGCTTCGACTGGCTCGTGGCCATCAACGGCGGCAGGGTGCTGGGGACCGGCTCTTCTTCCGAGTTGAAGGCTGCGACCAAAACGTCAAGCCTGGAGGACGCGTTCATCGCGCTGCTTCCTGAAGACATGCGCCGCGGACACAAGGCGTTGCAGATCCCACCGCGCCGCATCATCAACGCGGAGCCGGTCATTGTCGCGCGCGATCTCACGTGTCGGTTCGGTGATTTCACGGCGGTCGACAAGGTAAACTTCACCATCGAGCGTGGTGAGATATTCGGATTTGTCGGGTCGAATGGCTGCGGCAAGTCGACCACCATGAAAATGCTGACCGGTCTGCAGCCTCCCAGCGATGGTGAGGCGCTGCTGTTCGGAAAGCCGCTCGAAGCCGGTGATATGAGCTCACGCTACCGCGTGGGGTACATGTCACAGTCGTTCTCCCTCTATACGGAACTTACCGTCCGGCAGAACCTCGATCTACACGCGCACCTGTTCCATCTGTCGGCCGGGAAGGCGCGGGCGCGCATCGCGCAACTGGTGGATAGCTTTGGCCTTGAGCAATACGTAGATCAACGAACGCTGGATCTGCCCCTTGGTATCAGGCAGCGCGTATCGCTTGCGGTCGCCATCGTTCATGAACCCGAGATCCTCATTCTCGATGAGCCGACTTCGGGTGTCGACCCGCTGGCGCGAGATCGCTTTTGGGAGATTCTGATCGATCTGTCGCGTAACCAGGACGTGACGATTTTCGTCTCCACGCATTTCATGAACGAGGCGGAACGCTGCGATCGGATATCGCTGATGGATTCCGGGCGTGTGCTGGCGACCGATACGCCAGCCGGCCTGGTGAAAGCCCGGGGCGTGGCGACCCTCGAGGACGCCTTTGTCAACTATCTTGAAGAGGCAAGCCGGGAACGGTCTGCGGCAACGAGAGCGCTCGCGATGCCGGTCAGGGCCGTGGAGCACGTGACGTCGACGCCGGCTCGGGGGGCCTGGTTCAGCCCGCAGCGGCTGCTCGCCTATACGATCCGTGAAGCTCTCGAACTTCTGCGCGACCCGATCCGACTCGGCTTCAGCCTGTTCGGAACGACCTTGCTGATGCTGGTGTTCGGCTTTGGGGTCTCGACGGACGTCAACAATCTGTCCTTCGCGGTACTGGATCAGGATCAGAGCCCCGAAAGCCGTGCGTACCTCGAGGAACTCAGGGGCTCGACCTACTTCGTCGAAAAGGCCACGATCGGCAGCGAAACGGAACTGATCGGCCGTCTCAAGAGCGGGGATATCAAGGCCGGGATTGAAATTCCTCCCAATTTCGGCCTCGACATCAAGCGGGGCAACCCTGCCTGGGTCAGCGCGCTGGTCGACGGCGCCATGCCGTTCCGGGCGGAAACCATTCGCGGCTACCTGCAAGGCATGCATCAACTGTACCTTGCAGATCCGACCATCACGACATCGACAGCCGTTGCGCCTGCGCCTTCCGGGATCGAGATAAGATTCAAATACAATCAGGATTTCGACAGCATCTTTGCGATGGTTCCATCGAATATCGCGCTGCTGCTTGGCCTGTTTCCAGCGATCCTGATGGCGCTCGCCATCGTCCGGGAGAAGGAACTCGGGTCAATCACCAACCTTTACGTGACCCCGGTAACGCGGATCGAGTTTCTTCTGGGCAAGCAGCTGCCTTACATCGCGGTGGCCATGGCGAATTTCACGTTGATGCTGCTGATGGCGCTGTTTGTGTTTCACGTTCCTCTGAAAGGTAGTTTTCCAACGCTGCTGCTGGGGGTGCTGATCTACGTTACCGCGATGACGGCCTACGGCATGCTGATCTCCGTTTTCACAAGCACGCAGATCGCAGCACTTTTTGGAACCGCTATCCTCACAGTTCTACCAGCGACCCAGTTTGCAGGCATGATGACGCCAGTCTCTTCCCTGGCCAGGGAGGCCCAAATCATGGGCCACGCATTTCCGATGACTTACTTTGTTCCGATCAGCGTTGGCACCTTCACAAAAGGATTAGGAATTCTGGATCTATGGACCGACGTGGCAGGACTGGCGATATTCGTCCCTGTTCTGGCGCTGCTCAGCGTGCTCATGCTGCGCAAGCAGGAGCGCTAGATCTTGCGCAAGCTCGGAAACATATTCTGGCTGGGACTAAAGGAGCTGCGCAGCTTTACCCATGATTTCGTGCTTTTGGGGTTCGTGGTCTATGCGTTCTCACTTGCGGTGATCATGCAGGCGCGGAGCAATTCCCAGGAGTTGCACAATGCCTCGATCGCTTTTGTCGACGAGGACAATTCCGAGCTTTCACGCCGCATCGCCCATGCATTCCTGCCGCCTTACTTCCAGCCGCCGCAGCAGATCGTCGAGAAGGATATCGTGCCATCGATGAACAAGGGAAAATACACCTTTGTCATCGATGTTCCGCCGAACTTTGAGGAGTATGTGCTGGGCGGACGACAGCCCGTGATCCAGATCGATGTTGATGCTACCGCGATGGTTCAGGCCGGCCTTGGATCGGGCTATGCCCAACAGATCATCACAACCGAGGTGGCGAGCTTTCTTTCCCATTCGGAAGGGCAGGCATTGTCGCCGGTCAATCTCGACGTCCGGATTGCGTTCAACCCGAACATCACCACGGCATGGTTCACGACCGTGATGGGTATCATCAATAATGTGACCATGCTGGCGATCATTCTCGCCGGTGCGGCGATTATCCGGGAGCGCGAACACGGCACCATGGATCATCTCCTCGTCATGCCACTAACGCCCTTTGAGATCGCAATGTCGAAAGTATGGGCCAATGGATTGGTGATTACGGTGGCGGTAGGCCTTTCGCTTTACGTGATCATTCGCTGGATGCTCGCAATACCGATCGCGGGTTCAATCCCGCTGTTTATGGTTGGCGTCGTCATTTATCTGTTTTTCGCCACGGCGATCGGCATCTTTCTGGGGACCGTGGCGCGGTCGATGCCGCAGATGGGATTGCTTTTCATGTTGGTCTATCTGCCGATGAACATGCTCTCCGGAAGCAACACGCCGCTTGAAAGCATGCCGCCATGGCTTGCGACTGTGATGCAGGTGTCGCCTTCCACCCACTTCGTGCTGTTTGCACAGTCGATCCTTTATCGCGGTGCTGGCTTCGGCGTGGTTTGGCCGCAATTCCTGGCGGTGGCCGTGGTGGGCGGCCTGTTTTTCGGTTTTGCAATTCTGCGCTTTCGTGCGGTTGCGGCGCAATCGACCTAATCCAGATGGCCTGTCGGGCTATTTCAACTTCGCGGCCTTTGATCGGTGCGGGCTGCGATATGGGTTATGGCGACGTGCTTGAGCAGCTCGGCCGATACGAGATAGGCCACAACGACCAGGCCGATGCCGGCCAGCATCAAGGGAGGCGGTGTTTCGAACCCAAACCAACGTCCGGCGGGAGTGAAAGGCAGCGCCATCGCCACGACCAATGCGATCAATGACGACGCGGTGAGGGCAGGATTCGGAAAATCCCGCCACGGCCGGCCGTTGGTGCGGATGATGAAGATGACGAGGATCTGGGTCGCCATCGATTCGAGGAACCATGCGGTCTGGAATTCGGCCGGCGTTGCCTTGAACACAAGCAGCAAGGTTGCGAAAGTCAGAAAGTCGAACAGGGACGACATCGGGCCCATGATCGCCGCGAAACGAATCAGCCCGCGGATGTCCCAGACCTGCGGTCGAGCTGTGGCTTCCGGACGCACGCCATCGAACGGAATCCCGATTTCGGAAAGGTCATAGAGCAGATTGTTCAACAGGATCTGCGTTGGCAACATGGGCAGGAACGGCAGCGCGATCGAGGCTACCGCCATCGACAGCATGTTGCCGAAGTTCGAGCTGGCGCCCATGCGAACATATTTGAGGATGTTCGCGAAGGTTCGCCGGCCTTCCTCGACGCCGTCGGCGACAACCCCCAGGTCTGATTCAAGAAGGATCATGTCCGCGGCCGCCTGCGCCACGCCGGTCGCACCATCCACCGAGAGGCCAATGTCCGCAACCTTCAACCCGGGAGCATCGTTGATGCCGTCGCCCAAAAATCCAACGATCGCGCCTCTGGCCTGCAGGGCCTTCACAATTCGGGATTTCTGGTCCGGCGCCAGACGTCCATAGGCGTCTACAGACTGCACCTGGACAGCAAGTGCGTCATCGCTCAGCGCGACAATATCGGTACCGGAAAGAACCGTGTCGGCTCTCAAGCCGACGAGTCCGGCGAGCCGCTTCACGACAACGGGGGCGTCGCCAGACAGGATCTTGAGCCGGATTCCCGCATTCGCGAGCCGGGCGATCGCGGCGGCGGCGGTCGCCTTGGGTGAATCGGCAAAGGCGCACAGCCCTTCGAAGACAAGCTCTGTTTCATCTTTTACATCGATCTCGTGGGTTGTACCCGACCACGGACGCGATGCGACGGCGATGCAGCGGAGCCCGTCCCCGGCAAGCGTACGGATCTGCGCCGAAACGTCAGACTGTTGCTGAGACCCCAATGGCGAGGTTACTGCACCGTCCCGCCTCATTGTACAGAGGGGAAGGACACTCTCCGGCGCGCCCTTGACGATCAGAAGTAGACCCTCAGGTCCTTTTGCGAGCACCGATCCGAGCCGGCGCGAAAAATCGAACGCGTGCCGGCCGGAGAGCGTCCAGCCCTCAGCCGCGTTCTCGGCGCAATGGGTGAGTGCAGCGTCGAGCGAGCCGCGATCGCCGCCGAGCTGCGCGGCGATTGCGCCAAGTCGCGAGGCGCGTGGATCGTCGGCTCCGCTGGGATTGAGACTTCGCGCGAGGTTGATCTCGGCCGACGTCAGCGTGCCTGTCTTGTCGGTGCAAAGCACAGTCATGGAGCCGAGATCGTGGATTGAGGCGAGGCGCTTGACGATCACCTTGCGGCGCGCCATGCGGATCGCGCCGCGTGACAAGGTCACCGTCGTGATCATCGGCAACAATTCGGGTGTGAGGCCCACCGCCAGCGCGACTGCGAACATCAACGAATCCAGCACCGGCCTTCCGAAAACAACCCGAACTGCGAGAACGACGACCACGAGAGCCAGCGTCAGCCGCGCGATCACGAGCCCGAACTCATGCAAGTCGCGCTGGAACGGCGAAGGCGCCTGGGCTTCGGCCAGTGCAGACGCGGCGGCACCGAAAACCGTCGCCCGGCCAGTATTGACGGCCAGCGCGATCGCTTCTCCGGTCTGGGCGACCGCGCCCCGGAACAGCGCGTTCGATGCCTCACCCGGGCTTGCGGACGTGACAACGCCGGGGCGCTTCTCGACGGGATAGGGCTCTCCGGTGAGGGCGGCTTCACCGGCGGTAAACGCCGTGCTTTCGATGACTAGCGCATCGGCAGGAATGATGTCCCCAGCCCTGATACGCAGGATGTCGCCAGGAACGACCTTATCGACATCGATCTGGCAAAACGCTCCGCTTCGTTTGACCTCGGCCTTCAGCGCCACGGATTGTCGCAGCGCCTCGGCGGCCTTTACGGCGTGCCCTTCCTGGAAGGTATCGAGGCCAACGGATATCGCCAGGATAGCGACGATGATTGATCCACCGACCGCGTCGCCGGTTGCGACCGAGACGATTCCTGCGGCGAGAAGGATCAATGACAAGGGCTCAAGCAGCCGGCGGAAAACCGCGCGCGCGAGGCTGTCGGTTTTGCCTTGGGCGTCGCTGTTCGATCCGTATTGCGCGAGCCGGAGTTCGGCGTCTTGCGAATTCAAGCCGCTGTTGCCGCAGTGGAGCGCGGCATAGATATGCTCGGGCGTCAGCGTCCAAAAGGTCCGCAAATCCGTCGCACGTGTTTCCGGGATCATCTTGTCGATCGCTTTCACGGCGCTCCTCCGGTTATGGGACGATATGAAAGCCGTGGTCGGCGCGGGCGTTGCCGACGGTGAGGCCACGCTTTGCTTCAGAGTCACGTCTTCGCTTCAGGTCGGCACCATCAGACGTCGGCTCCTGCCCTGAGCATGAACCAGGCTTCTTCGGCGATGACCTGTTCCTCGTCGGTGGGGATGACCAGAACGACAACCTTGCCGCCGGCATCGATCCGCAGCGCATTGGCTCTGTTGGCGCGGTCAGCGATGGCGACGCCCAACCAGCCGAGATAATGACAGATGGCCGCACGAACCTCCGGTTGGTGCTCGCCGACCCCAGCGGTGAACACGATGCCGTCGAGCCCGCCCAGCGTGTTGGCGAGTGCCGCTATTTCCCGGGAAATCCGGAACGCGAAAAGATCGAGCGCCTCGCGAGCCTCGGGCGCTACGCTCTTGAGAAGATCCCGGCTGTCCGCGCTGATTCCCGAAACCCCGAGCAGGCCTGATTGGTGATAGAGCACGTCTTCGACTTGCTCGATCGGCCAATTGAGCTGTTTGACGAGGTGGATAACGACACCGGGATCCAGCGCACCGCAGCGCGTCGCCATTGGAACGCCGTCGATGGTCGAGAAACCCATGGTGGTGTCTCGGCTGACGCCGTCTTCGAGCGCACACAGGCTTGCACCGCTGCCCAAATGCGCCGCCACCACTCGGCCGCGCGCGATATTGGGCGCGACGCGCGCGAGTTGACCCGCGATGAACTTGTATGAAAGGCCGTGAAAACCGTAACGTTTGACGCCTTGGTCGAATAGCGCGCGCGGCAGCGCGAATCGTCTGACGATATCTGTTTGGGTGCGATGGAAAGCCGTATCGAACGATGCGATCTGTCGCAGATCGGGACGCAAATGGCTGACGGCCTTGATCAGCCTGACGCTTTGCGGTTGATGCATCGGCGCCAGTGGCACGAGGGCCTCGATTGCGGCGAGGGTTTCGCCGGTGATCAGGGTCGGACCCGTGAAGCGGTCCCCACCGTGGACAACCCTGTGACCGACGGTGGCAAGTTCGCCCAGCTGGAAATGGCTCGCCAGCCAGCCAAGGGTCTCGTCGATCACCTCGTGAAGGTCGTCAGTGATGGCGGCCTTCATCGGGATGTCGGTGATTGCAGATCCTTCGACGATGTGAAGCGACAGAGGGACGTGCCGCAGGTCGATTGAGCCGGTGCCGAGACGGTGAGGTACACCTTGCTTGATGGCGAACAGACCAAGCTTGATCGTTGAAGATCCAGGATTGAACGTCAGCAGAATCGATCCGCTCATGATTGGGCCAGTTTCAACTTGGCTATTTTCGCCTTGCCGCGCTCGGCCACAAGCTTCGCCAGCGCGGCGGAAGCCAGCCGCACTTTCAGCGCGTCCGACCGGCTGGTCAGGATGATCGGTACCCGGGCTCCGAGAACCAGGCCGGCGGCGTCCGCGCCGGCGAGATAGATCAGCTGCTTTGCAAGCATGTTGCCCGCTTCGAGATTGGGCACGACCAGAATGTCGGCCTGTCCCGCAACTGGCGAGACAATCGCCTTGATCCTGGCCGAATCGAAGCTGATCGCATTGTCAAACGCAAGCGGACCGTCGACCACCGCGCCGGTGATCTGGCCGCGCATCGCCATGACCGTCAGCGCAGCGGCGTCCAGGGTTGCCGGCATCGATGGATTGATCACTTCAACCGCTGCAAGGATGGCGACTAGGGGCTTTTCGACGCCAAGAAGCTGGAGGAAGTCGATGGCATTCTGGCAGATGTCACGCTTCTGCTCGAGCGTCGGCGCGATGTTGACGGCGGCGTCTGTAATGACGATCGGCTTTGAATAGGCCGCCACATCAAGCACATAAACCTGACTGATCCGCCGGTCGGTATGAAGTCCGGACCCGCCTGCCACCACAGCACCCAGGAGTTCGTCGGTGTGGAGACTGCCCTTCATCAGGGCCTCAACCTTGCCAGTCGAGGCAAGTTCAACGGCGCGTACCGTGGCCGCGTGACTATGTTCCGTTGCCTCAATCTGCAAGCCGGCGAGAGATACGGCGGCCAATTCGGCCGCGGCGCGGATCTTGTGCTCCGGCCCAACCAGAACCGGTGTGATCAATCCTTCGTCGCGGGCTTCCATGGCCGCGCCGATGGCTTCCGGGCTACAGGGATGAACAACCGCAGTCAGGATAGGTGGCAGTAGACGCGCCTCGCGCAGGAAGCGGTCGAAGTGATCGTGATTGCGGAGTATCGCTTCGGGTAGCGGAACTCTCGGCAAAGAGAGCTTCTTTGCCGGAGCGATCACCGTGGCTATCCCGGTCAGCACCTCCTCGCCGCGCTGATTTGTGCAGCACGTATCGAAAAGAATGATGCCATTTTCCGAACGTTTCTCCCGCACCGTCACATTCGCGGTGATGGTGTCGCCGGGAGCGACCGGCTTGCGGAAATGCAGGTTCTGGTCGAGATAGATCGTTCCAGGGCCCGGCAGTTTGGTGCCGAGCAGGGTCGAGATCAATCCGGCGGTCCACATCCCGTGGATGACGATGTGGCCGAAAATAGCGGTTGCCGCATAGTGCGGGTCTAGATGCGCTGGATTAACGTCACCGGATTCCGCGGCAAACAATTTGACATCGTCTGCCCTGACGAGGCGAACCAGCGATGCCGTTTCGCCAATCGACAGCTCATCGTAGGTGCGGTTCACCAGCAGTTCGACATGATTGGCTATGTTCATGATCGCGATGCGCCAATCTATTTCGGCGACTGCTCGCGCAGGCTGAGGATGTATGCGCCGATATCCGTGATCTGCGTTTCGCTGAGCTGGATATTCGGCATGACATTATGCGACGTGCGCAGGAAAACGTTGATCGAGAGCATCGTCGTTGACGGCATGGCGGCGATGGCCTGGAAGCTCGGAACCGGGTCGTTTTTCGAATCGCGCGACTGAATGTCGATCTGGTGGCAGCTGCTGCATGTGCTCGCTGCGATGCGCCGTCCGTCGGCAGGGTCACCTATTCCTTGCGCGTGAGCCAAGCCGATTCCAGAGATGGCCATCAAGCAGAGTGTGAGGATCGACGGAAGGAACGAGCGGACTTGGCGTATCGAGCGCGCCGACCATGATCTGCGCTGACTTCCTGGTAAACGTGCGGTCATTCCCGCTCCTGTGGTCCTGAACGGCCCAGCCCGCTTCTATCACCATAGCCGCGGTGAACCGGCGTTCGAAGGATCGGAAACTACCTAGGCGTGGGTACGGCTTCGATTTGAAACCGGGATAAACGACAGGGGCACTGAGTATTTTCCGAGCCTTCCGGCGCGCCCAACGCCAGTTAAATCTGCACGTAACGCAAGGTAACGGAACCGTGCGAATGAGGTTCGACCTAGGCTCGGCGAAACGTTGTGAAATGCAAAAAAGCACCAAGGCATCCTGCCAAAAGCACCTCGGTACGATCAAGGATGAGATGTGCAGCCTGTCGCGGATGGTGGATGAGGATCGCTACGGCATCGACATCGTGAAGCAGATATCGGCCGTGCGTGATGGTCTGCAGCGCGTCAGAAACGAATTGTTGCGGGATCATGTCGCCCACTGCGTGGAACATGCGATCGCCGCCGGTGACAAGGCAGATCAGCGTCTCAAGATCAAGGAGCTGATGTCCCTTACGACAACGGACATGAGCGGCATATGGCCCTGATCCGGTTCGGTGTAATTGCCGAGCCGGCGTTGCACGTGATGGAGCCGGGAAAGGGTGTCAATCTGTGACATCGAACGCCACGGCTCGGTATACAACATCGGAAACGCAGCATACCGGAATAACGGCCGTGACGTCAGCCAATTCGCTTGTCGGCCTGACGAGCAGTGAAGCTCGCCGGCGCCTTGCGCATGACGGTCCGAACGCCGTCGCTGATGTCGCTCAGCACCCTGTTCGACGCGCCATCAACAAGCTGTGGGCGCCTGTGCCCTGGATGCTCGAAGCCGCGATTCTGCTCCAACTCGGACTTGGAGATTACGTCCAGGCCGCAGTGGTCGCCCTTTTGCTGCTGTTCAATGCGGGCTTGGGGTATTTTCAGGAGGGCCGTGCGCAAGCGACGCTGGATGCGCTGAAGTCGAGGTTGGCGCTTGTCGCACCGGCACGGCGCGATGGAAAATGGACGGCCGTGCAAGCCGCCGAATTAGTTCCCGGCGATATCGTCAAGCTGTCGTTGGGGGCGGTTGTTGCGGCGGACATGCGCTTGATCGAGGGAACGATCCTGATCGACCAATCCATGCTTACCGGCGAGTCGCGCCCGGTCGATGCGGTACCCGGAACCGAAGCCTACGCCGGTGCGCTGGTGCGCCGAGGCGAAGCCATAGCGGAAGTCACCGCGACGGGTGCGCGTACCAAGTTCGGGCGTACCGCGGAGCTTGTCCGTACGGCGATGGTGGAGAGTTCGCAGCAGAAAACCGTTCTGCGCGTCGTCCGGAACCTGGTGATCTTCAACGGGGCCGTTACCGTCCTGCTCGCCAGTTACGCCATGTGGCTTGCCATGCCACTGTCCGAGATCGTGCCGCTTTTACTCGTGGCTGTTCTTTCCTCGATTCCCGTGGCGCTGCCGTCGATGTTTACGCTGGCGGCGGCGGTAGGCGCCCGATCTCTGTCACGGAGGGGTGTATTGCCGACCAGTCTCTCGGCGGTAGACGAGGCTGCCGGTATCGACATCCTGTGTGCGGATAAAACCGGGACGTTGACGCGCAATGAGCTTGCCGTGATGTCGGTTCGCCCGATGCCGACGTTCGACGAAAGCCGCGTGTTGGCGCTGGCGGCGTTGGCGAGCTCCGATGGTGGCCAGGATCCCGTGGACGCTGCCATTCGCGGCGCGGCCTTGCGATTGCCGGCTCGCGATAAATTGGACCTCGTGAGGTTCGTGCCGTTCGATCCCGCGATGAAGCGATCCGAGGCGACAGCACGACAGGGCAACGGAGAGACCATAAGGATACTCAAGGGCGCGTTCGCCGTCATAGCCGGTCTTTCGCAATCGCCTCAGGAAGCGACGGCAATGGTCGACGAATTGCAGGCGAAGGGGTTCAGGGTCCTCGCAGTGGCCGCAGGGCCCGAAGGGGCTTTGAAAATGATGGGGCTCATAGCCCTCAGTGATCCACCGCGCAAGGATTCGGCTGCGTTGGTGGCCGAGCTGCAAGGCTTGGGGGTGCGTACCGTGATGGTCACGGGTGACGCCCGGGTAACGGCGGAAGTCGTCGCCGGCTTGGTCGGAATTTCGGGGAAAGCATGGGCGGCAAGTCCGCTTCCGGAAGATCTGCGGACCGGCGATTATTCGATCTTCGCCGGGGTCCTGCCGGAGGACAAATATCGCCTGGTCAAGGCGCTGCAGAAGAACGGGCATTTGGTCGGGATGTGCGGCGACGGTGCGAACGATGCGCCGGCGCTGCGCCAGGCGCAGATGGGAATCGCGGTGTTCACCGCGACCGACGTCGCCAAATCAGCCGCCGGAATTGTTCTGACCGAGCCGGGCCTTGGCGGCATCGTCACGTCGATCAAGGAGGGGCGCCGGACTTTCCAGCGCATCCTGACCTATACGCTTCGATCGATCGCGCACAAAATCATGCAACTGCTCTTTCTGGGAGTTGGACTGGTTGTAACCGGTCACGCCATCCTGACGCCGACGCTGATGGTGCTAATGATGGTGACAGGCGATTTCCTGGCCATGTCTTCATCGACCGATAATGTCAGACCATCCCCGAAGCCGGATACTTGGCGGATTCGCAATCTTACGATAGCGGGCATCGTTCTCGGCCTGGTCGATCTGATATTCTGCGTCAGCTGCCTTGCAGTCGGCAAATTCGTGCTCGGCCTCGACACCGAGACGTTGCGAACGCTCACGGTGATCACGCTCGTTTTCAGCGGACAGGCGTTGTTTTACGTCTCGCGCGAGCGGCGGCATCTGTGGAGTTCGGCTCCAGGTCGTTGGCTGGTAATATCATCGGTAACGGACTTGACCATCATCAGCGCCCTGGCCATCAGTGGCGTTCTGATGGCGTCCATTCCGATCGCTATCGTCGCTGGCGTGTTTCTTGCCGCCGTCGTTTTTGCGTTTGTGCTGGATGCCGCCAAGGCCGCGTTGTTCCGCCATCTCGCCATCGTATGACGTAGCGCTTCCGTGCCTGCGAAGGGCTCGCGTGTGATCGACAGGCCATTGCGGCGAGAGCTCCAGATTCCCGAGCAAAAAGGAGGCGCAGATGTCCCGTCCAACACGAAAGCAGGAGCGCCATGCGGTGGGTCGGCTGGGCTGGCTAAGGGCAGCGGTGCTGGGAGCGAATGACGGAATCCTTTCCACTTCCAGCCTCATCATCGGCGTCGCGAACGCGCATGGCACGCATCAAAGCGTGCTGATTGCAGGCGTCGCGGGGCTTGTCGCCGGCGCGATGTCCATGGCATCGGGGGAGTATGTCTCGGTGAGTTCGCAGGCCGACTCTGAGTCGGCGGATATCGCGCGCGAAGGCAAGGAGCTCCGCGAAGACGCCGCCGGAGAAACCAGGGAGTTGGCCGACATTTACGTCAAGCGCGGTCTGGACAGTACTCTGGCACAGACGGTCGCTGAGCAGTTGATGGCCCGCGATGCGCTGGGCGCGCATACCCGCGACGAACTGGGTATTTCCGACATGACCGCGGCGCGGCCAATTCAGGCGGCTCTGGCTTCCGCAGCCGCCTTTTCGGCCGGCGGATTGCCCCCGCTGTTGATCGCAGTTGTGACGCCGGCGGGCGTGGAGACCGCGACCATATCCGTTGTGTCACTGATGCTTCTGGCGGTGCTAGGTGCGGTCGGGGCGAGGGCCGGAGGCGCAAACATGATCAAGGCTACCGTCCGGGTTGTCTTCTGCGGAGCACTTGCGATGGCGATCACCGCCGGGATCGGCGCGATTTTTGGCACCCGTGTCTGAGCTGAGACAATCTCGGCGAGGCGGTTTAGCGGCGTTGGATCTGCCAGATTTGCCGAAGCGTCGCGCAGTAGATTCCCGGAAGCCTTCGGGACTTTGCGGCTTGACGAAGACCGCTGCCACTTCCGGATGAGACAAGCGTACGCATCGTTCCAGTTCGATCACCTTCGCCTCGATTTCAGGCGTTCTCAGTTCGTCGGCAAATTCCAGGCTGAGCGCGACCAGTATCTCCTGAGGCGCAAGATGCACGGTTAGAACGCCGTTGGCATGGGCTATTCCGGGTATTCGTCCGGCCACGAGCATGATCGAGTCGATGATCGCTTGATCGGCGCGCTCTCCGATCAGAAGGCTTTTGGTTTCGCGCGCCAGCAACGAGGCTGTTGTTCCGAGAACCAGCCCGATCAGGATGGAGCCGACCCCGTCTAGCACCGGAAGGTTCAAACGTACCGACAAATAGATGCCGGCGAAGGCGATGACAATGCCGGCGAGGGCGGCGCTATCCTCGAACAGAACCATGAACGACGGCGGATCCTTGCTGTTGCGTATCGCCGCAAAAATCTCGGAATAGCGCCGTTCGCCGCGGAAATTTCTTAATGCCAGCAACCACGTTGCACCGTCAAAAACTGCCGAAAGGCCGAGCACGACGTAGCTGACGCCGACATGCTGAACCGGCTCGGGGCTAACAACATGGATGATGCCTTGGTAGAGCGAGATGCCAGCCCCGAATGCGAACAGCAAGACGGCGACGACAAAACTCCAGAAGTAGATTTCCCGACCATATCCCAGGGGATGCTCGAGATCTGGCCGCGCCGATGCGCGATGCAATCCGTAGAGAAGAAGAAAGCCGTTTCCGGTGTCGACAATCGAATGGACGCCTTCGCTCAGCAAGGATGAACTGCCGGTCCACGCTGCAGCGGAAAATTTGATCATTCCGATCAGCAAATCTGTCAGAATGGCGGCGTAGATGACCCGCCGGGATGACAGTCGGGAGATTACCTTGATGGAGGCCATGCTTGATCCCGCGCGATCGGGCTCCAATGATGCAATCGCTGCGTTATCGCAGATGGCGACAGAATGATTTTGGAGCCGTATCTGTGTGGCGCGGTGGCCAACTGTACCCGGTCGCTACTTCTTCGACAGGGCGTCATGCTGCGCCGTCAGCCGCTCCAGCTCTTCGCTCTGTTGGGAGATACGATCGGCGGTCCGCTCTTCGGTTGCGCCGCCAGAAGACCCCGCGGCCTGTTCAACCAATTGCCTGAGATTGGCTTGAAGGATGGCGATGCGGTCGCCTAGTTCCGCTAGCGATAGTGAACTGTCTTCGCTCATAGCGTGTTCTCCTGTTGCGACGCCGGCTGCCGCTGGTGAGCCTCTGCGCGGAGGGCGCTGGTCCTTCGCAGGATAGCGCCCTCGTTTTCGTTGTTGTTGAGTGCTAGCCGCTCGGCCCGTCAGCAGGGATGGCGCCGTCCGTCATATCCCAGATAGGTCCCGGAGGCCGGGTCATAAGACCGGTAACGCTGCGCGCAGGAGCCGTCGTCCACGGAGGGACCCTGATCCGAATAGGCGTAGGAATCGTCGTAATAGCCCGGGCCGTAGCCACCGCCGTAATATCCGTAACCACCGCCGAGCACTGAACCGGCAATGATGCCGGCTGCAATACCGGGTCCGTAGCCGCCGCGGCGGAAGCCGCCGCCGCCACCACCAAAGCCGCGTCCGCCACCGCCGCGAAATCCGCCGCCTGCGAAGTGGGCACCGCCACCGCCGCCGTGGAAACCTCCGCCGCCACCGTGCCCGCCACCGCCTCCACCATGTCCGCCTCGGGCGAGAACGGGGGATGTTGCCGCTAGCGCAATTGCCAAACAGGCAGCGCCAATAGCTGTGAATCTTCTCATCATCGTTGCTCCACTGACCAAAGAGGGAAACAGGCCGCTGCTGCAGCCGATCCAGGGTGCACGTTAATGCACGAGCAACCCATTTGGGCAGATTCGGAAACTACCTAAACGTCCTCTGCTTCACCTGCGGAACCTCGAAGCTCGGTCAGAAGTTAGTGCGCGTCGGTGGGTAGTTTCCGATCCCTGACAAGTTTGTGCGCGGCGCGTATCTGTAAAATTGCCGGATCACATGGGACTGCGAGGAAGCAGCCAGGAAAGAACTATAAATGGCACGCCCCGTCGCAGAGTCGTCGCTCAGGCCCGAATTTAATGCCTTTCTGTTCGCGTCCATTGGCAAGAACTGCGATGGCATGCAGGTCAGCGTGCTTTCCGGGCTGGCGCAGTCGGAGCTGGATCCCTGGGCAGAGGCCGCCGAGCTCGCTCTCTTGCCGGGGAAAGTCGCCATCGAGAGGTTGGCGTTGCTGATCGGGAAAATGCCCGACAGGGGATGGGCGTATCCGGACGCCGTTGCGGTTGCGACGCGCTTGATAGCGCTGTTGCCCAAACAATTTTTGGAGTCGGGCGCGACGGCGGTGCCAACCATCCGTGGTTTGATGAATTCAAAGCCCTGGTGGGTTTATGTCGCAATCATGTCCTTCGTTCTGGGTTCTCAATTTCTGATAGCCAGCCATCAAGTTCCACAGAAGACCAGTAACACCGAGACGAAGGATTCCAGCGGCGTTGCTCCGCAGGTCTCTCCTTCTAACTCCTCTCAATAGAAGACATTTTGGTATCGCATCATTCTCCGAAAGTTCAGCATACGAGGCCTGAGTAGTTTCCGAGTCTGCCCAACACATCCGACGCTACCTAGTTTCCGGCTCATGAATAAAGCCGTTTCTCCGACAGGTAGCAGACATGACCGCAGCGACGATTCTGAAAGAAACGACTCACGTTCCCATCGCCAAGGCAGGAATGATGAAGGCTCTCGTTTATCGGGGGCCTGACAAAAAGGCGCTGGAAGATCATGCCAGGCCGGATCTGAGCGCGTCGACGGACGCAATTGTCAGGATTACAAAGACAACCATCTGCGGCACCGATCTGCACATCCTCAAGGGGGACGTTCCCACCTGCAAGCCCGGCCGCATCCTCGGCCATGAAGGCGTGGGCGTCATCGATCAGGTCGGATCGGCTGTTACGGCATTCAAGCCGGGAGATCGGGTACTGATTTCCTGCATAACCTCGTGCGGCAAATGCGAATATTGCCGTCGGGGCATGTACTCGCATTGTACGACTGGCGGCTGGATTCTCGGCAACGAGATTGACGGCACCCAGGCGGAATATGTCCGTATCCCTCACGCCGACACCAGCCTCTATCCAATTGCGAAAGGTGCGGATGAAGAGGCGCTGGTGATGCTGAGCGATATCCTGCCGACCGGCTTTGAATGCGGCGTGCTGAACGGCAAGGTCGCGCCGGGAGCCTCGGTTGCCATCGTCGGCTCGGGTCCGATCGGGCTCGCGGCGTTGCTGACGGCGCAGCTCTACTCGCCGTCGGAAATCATCATGATCGACCTCGATGATAACCGTCTTGAGATCGCGCGCAAGTTCGGCGCGACGCAGACCATCAATAGCGCCGACGGCATGGCTGCCGACACGGTGATGGCGATGACCGGCAAGCACGGCGTCGATACGGCAATCGAGGCTGTCGGAATTCCCGCAACCTTTGAGTTGTGTGGGAAAATTATCGCTCCTGGGGGCGTCATCGCCAACATCGGAGTGCATGGCGTCAAGGTCGATCTCCATCTTGAGCGACTATGGTCGCAGAATATCGCGATTACGACCCGCTTAGTGGACGCAGTGACGACCCCCATGCTGCTGAAGACGGTGCAGTCGAAAAAGATCGATCCGATCCGTCTGATCACGCATCGTTTCAAGCTCGAAAACATCCTCGATGCTTATGAAACCTTCGGGAATGCCGCCAGGACCAAGGCGCTCAAGGTTATCATCGAAGCCTGACGAACGCTGTCGAAAGCTGAGTAACCACGCGACCACATCTAAAGGGAGCCATCATGGCCTATCAAAGCCTCAACCCCGCCACCGGAAAACTTCTCAAGAAGTTCGACGAACTTACCGACAAGCAGCTCGAAGAGAAGCTGGCCACCGCCGCGACGTGCTTCGAGACCTGGAAGCGAAAATCCTATGCCGAGCGTGCGGTGATTGTGACCAGGGCAGCGAAGCTCCTGCACGAACAAGCCGAATCATTCGCGCATACCATGACGCTGGAAATGGGCAAGCGGATCGGCGAGGCGCGAGGCGAGGTGGAGTTCTCATCGAATATCCTCGCCTATTACGCCAAGAACGCCGAACGCTTCCTCGCCAACGTCGAACTGCACCCGACGCTTGGTGATGGTCACATGGAAAGCAGCCCGATCGGCGTGATCTTCGGCGTCGAGCCGTGGAATTTTCCCTATTATCAGCTCGCAAGAGTCGCGGGCCCGCATCTGATGGCTGGCAATGTGCTGGTGGTGAAGCATGCGGGCTGCGTTCCGCAATGCGCGATTGCGTTCGAAAAGCTCTGGATCGACGCAGGCGCGCCCGCCGGCCTATACACCAATCTCCTGATCTCGCATGAGCAGTCCGACCGCGTGGTCGATGATCCCAGGATCAAGGGTGTTGCGCTTACCGGCAGCGTTGCAGCGGGCAAGAGCATCGCTGCGCGCGCCGGACAGAATCTCAAGCCGTCCTCGATGGAACTTGGCGGCAGCGACGCGTTCATCGTGCTCGACGACGCCGATCTCGAACATACCGTGAAGTGGGCGGTCTGGGGCCGGATGTACAATACCGGGCAGACCTGCTGCGCCGCCAAGCGATTCATCGTGGTCGAAAAGCTCGCCGACAAATTTCTTGAGAAGTTCAGGACCGCGCTCGAGGCGCTCAAGCCGGGTGACCCCCTGGATGAGAAGACGACCATGGGTCCGTTGTCCACGGAATCGGCGCTGGTCGATCTTCTCAAACAGGTTGATGTGGCCGTTGCTCACGGCGCGAAAGTGCTGATGGGCGGCAAACGGGTCGATCGTCCGGGTGCCTTCATGCAGCCGACGATCTTGACGGACGTCAAGCCCGACAACCCGGCGTTCCGCGACGAATTCTTTGGCCCAGTCGCAATGTTCTTCCGTGTCAAGGATGAGGAAGCGGCGATAGCGCTCGCCAACGATTCCGACTTCGGTCTGGGTGGCTCGGTGTTCACCAGGGATCTCGCACGCGGCAAGCGGGTGGCCAGCCGGGTCGATACGGGCATGATGTTCATCAACAGCATCAGCTGGTCGGATGCCGAACTGCCGTTTGGCGGCATCAAGAATTCCGGTTACGGACGCGAACTTGGCGACATGGGTATCCAGGAATTCGTGAACAAGAAACTGGTTCGCTATGTCGCGGCCGAGGCGCCGGTCTAGGCTTCAAAGATCTCCCTGACGCCGGCATTCAGACATTGGCGGCTTGCTCCAAAACAAACCTGTGGGACCATTGATATGGCGAGAACGACAGCGAACGCAGCAACCGTGAAGGCTCATTTTGTCGGTAGTGGCATAGGGTCGCTCGCGGCGGCTGCGTTTATGATCCGGGACGCAAAGGTCCCGGGCGCGAACATCACGATCTACGAGGCCATGGGTGTGCTGGGCGGAGCCCTGGACGGCGCTGGCAACGCAACCGAGGGCTACCGTCTCCGCGGTGGACGCATGCTGACGTCCGACAATTATGAATGCGTCTGGGATCTGTTCAAAACCATTCCGTCGCTGGAAAACCCAAGCGTATCGGTTTTCGATGAGACGATGGCCTTTAACAAGCAAAATGTTCCGCACTCGCTGGCGCGGCTGGTCGACCGGAATTGCCACATCACCGACGTGACAACGATGGGCTTTACGATGGCGGATCGGCTGGAGCTGCTAAAGATTACCGAAGCCAGCGAGGAGACGCTGGCTTCCGATCGCATCACCGACTGGCTGTCGCCGCCGTTCTTCGACACCAATTTCTGGTTCATGTGGCAGACGACGTTCGCTTTTCAACCTTGGCACAGTGCCGTGGAATTCAAGCGCTATCTGCACCGCTTCATGCTCGAGTTTACGCGGATCGAAACCCTCGCCGGCGTCAAGCGCACGAAGTACAACCAGTACGATTCTCTGGTTCGTCCATTGGTGGCATGGCTGGAGACCAAGGGCGTCAACTTCATCAAAGACTGCTCCGTGATGGATTTCGTGCTCGACACGGAGAGCGATGCATTCGTGGTTACAGGTTTCGACTGCAATCGCGCCGGGAAAGCCGAGAATGTACTCGTCGCCAAGGACGATCTTGTAGTTTTCCAGAACGGTTCGATGGTCGACGCCTCGAGTTTCGGCACGATGTCAAGCCCGCCCAAGGCGCTGACCAAAGCCGAGAGTGGCGGCTGGCGGTTGTGGGAGAGACTGGCCGAGGGGCGCCCAGAATTCGGCAAGCCTGCCGTATTCAATTCACATATACTGGAATCCTGCTGGCATTCGTTCACGGTGACCCTGAAGGACACCGCGTTTTTTGATCACATGAAAAAATTCAGCGGCAACGAGGCGGGAACCGGCGGATTGGTGACCTTCTTCGAATCGAACTGGCTGATGTCGGTCGTTCTGTACCATCAGCCTCACTTTCCCGATCAACCCGCCGACGTCCAGGTGTTTTGGGGCTACGTGCTACATCCCGATCGCATCGGCAATTTCGTCGCCAAGCCTCTGGCCCAGTGCTCGGGCAAGGAGATCCTGGCCGAGTTGTGCGGACATCTCAATCTCGACGCGTCGGTCTTTGAAACCGCGATCTGCATCCCCTGTCGGATGCCTTACATCACCAGCATGTTCATGCCGCGGGCGGCAGGGGATCGCCCCCAGCCGATCCCGGCAAATACCAGGAACTTCGCGATGATCAGTCAGTTCGTGGAAATCCCGGTCGATGTCGTCTTCACCGTCGAATACTCGGTCAGGGCTGCACAAACGGTCGTCTATCAGTTGCTCGGCGTCGATCGCGAGGTCACGCCGATCACGGCCAATGACAAATCGATCAAGGTCAGGTCGACTCGGTCATCAAGGCGTTCGCGTGACGGAGTCGAAAATGATTCCCTCGGATCGGGCCAACGGATTTCGTTCCCCTTCAACCCCACCAACAGGAGCAACCTATGGCCGGTAAAATGCACGCTGCCGTCGTCGAGCAGTTCGGAAAGCCGTTGGTGCAGCAGGAATGGGACATTCCCTCGCCGAGTCCCGGTCAGATCCTGGTGAAGACCGAGGCCTGCGGTGTTTGCCACACTGATTTGCACGCCGCGACAGGGGATTGGCCGCTGAAGCCTAAGTTGCCGTTCATTCCGGGTCACGAAGCCATCGGTCGGGTCGCTGCAGTCGGTGCGGGCGTCACGATCGTCAAGGAGGGCGACCGGGTCGGCGTGCCCTGGCTCTATTCGGCATGTGGTCATTGCGAGCATTGCCTCAGTGCCTGGGAGACGGTGTGCGGTGACGCGCAATTCGGCGGCTACACGAGGAACGGCGGCTTCGCCGAATACGTCATTGCTGATCCCAGCTACGTCGCTCACATACCGGCCGGCCTTGACCCGAAGCAGGCCGCACCCCTGATCTGCGCCGGCATCACAAGTTACAAGGGCATCAAGGAAACCAAGACGAAACCCGGCGACTGGATCGTCATATCGGGTGCCGGCGGCCTCGGGCATCTCGCCATTCAATATGCCAAGGTGATGGGCCTGCAGGTCTGCGCCGTCGATATCGATGACGCAAAACTCGCGCTGGCGAAAACGATGGGGGCCGATCTTGTCGTCAATGCCCTGCATGGTGACCCGGCAGAGGCCGTGAAGAAAGGCACCAACGGCGGCGCGCATGGCGTGCTGATCACCGCGCCGTCCCTCAGTGCGTTCAAGCAGGGCGTCGGCATGACACGCAAGCGTGGCACCTGCGTCCTGGTCGGTCTGCCGCCCGGCGATTTCCCGGTGCCGCTGTTCGATGTGGTGGCGAACTGCATTACCATCCGCGGTTCCTTTGTCGGTACCCGGGAGGACATGGCCGAAGCGCTGGCATTCGCCGCTGACGGCAAGGTCAAGGCGGATATCGAACTTCAGCCGCTCTCCGACATCAACGACGTTTTTGATCGCCTCAAGCACGGCAAGGTGGCCGGTCGTGTGGTGCTGGATTTCGCGGGAACCAAGGCCGACCTCCGCCAATCGAAGACTCCGGTAGCCAACAAGACGGAAACGGCAGCCGTTGGATGAGCCACCATCGCTCATGTTGAATTGACAATGGATGTTCCAGGCAGGCGGAGAACGCGATGCACGCCATGGTGCTCAAGAAACTTGGTTCCGCACTTGAATGGACGGAGATCGCCGATCGGCAGCCCGCGCAGGGTCAAATTCGTGTCAAAGTAACGGCCTGCGGGGTCTGCCGAACGGATCTGCATGTCGTCGATGGCGAATTACCCGATCCGAAGCTGCCGATCATCCCCGGCCACGAGATTGTCGGACGTATCGATGCGATCGGCGCCGACGTGGAAAGCCTTCGGATCGGCGAGCGCGTCGGCATTCCCTGGCTCGGCCATACCTGTGGAATCTGTCGCTATTGCCTGGGCAACCGCGAAAACCTTTGCGACGACCCGCTTTTCACCGGCTTTACCCGTGATGGCGGCTTTGCGACCGCGACGATCGCCGACGCGCGCTTTGCGTTCCCGCTCAGCGAAACCGGCGACGATACGTCTCTCGCGCCGTTGCTCTGCGCCGGCCTGATCGGCTGGCGTTCGCTCGTGATTGCGGGAGACGGCAGAAAGCTTGGATTGTACGGCTTCGGCGCCGCGGCCCATATCCTGGCGCAGGTGGCGAGGTGGCAGGGACGGTCGGTGTTCGCCTTTACGCGGCCAGGAGACGTCTCCGCCCAAAATTTCGCGCGAAGCCTCGGCGCCACCTGGGCCGGGGCGTCCGATGAGATGCCACCAGAACCCCTCGACGCCGCCATTATCTTTGCGGCCGTCGGTGAACTCGTGCCGATGGCGCTTAAGGCCGTCCGCAAAGGCGGCCGGGTCGTTTGTGCGGGCATCCATATGAGCGACATCCCAAGCTTCCCCTATGGGTTGCTCTGGGAAGAGCGACAGCTGGTTTCGGTCGCCAACCTCACGCGGCAGGACGGGATGGATTTCCTGCGGCTCGCGCCCGAGATCGGCATCGTCACCAGGACAACCAGCTATCCGCTCCGCGAAGCCAACCAGGCGCTTGCCGATCTGCGCGCTGGCCGCTTCGAGGGCGCCGCGGTTCTCGTGCCGTAACCGGTGTTCTATTTTGCTTCGGAGCCGATATTTCGCCAGGCCACCGCGAGCTGATCCGAGGCGTTTCGAAACGACGCCTTTGCGCTCTCCCAATCTTCCGCGGCCGCGGTCTCCAGCCGCGCCGAGGCAGCCTTGGTGTTGGCCCAGGCCTGGTTGAGATCGTTGGTCGCCTTGGTCTCGGCGTCCGTGACCTTTACTTTGGACCGCTCGCCAAAATCGTGCAGCTTTTGTTGCCAAACCAGCATCTCGGCCCGCGCCTTTTCAGTATATGTTGTCCTCTCGGTGTCGGAGATCGCAGCTAAGCGAATTGGGGTGCTTTGCTGGGGCGTGCGGAGCGTCTGGCTTGCAGCGGGCAGGGCGGCTGCGAGCGCAAGCGGAGCAATGACAATGGCGGTGATTAAAAATTTCACGGCAAGTTCCTCCTTGGTCTCATTGATTCATTTCAGACTTGGATAACCGAACTATTCAGCCAACCGCGGCGATGGCAGGCGGCGCAGTTTCCGCGCCGGGATGCACGTCGATCTGCGAGGGATTGACGGTGCCCAGGATCGTTTTGGCGCGCGCGATTTCCGCGGCGGTGCCGTGAGCCATGACCAGAAAGCCGTCCGCCTTCACCGTGGTCTCGTATTGCAGCACGCTGTCCTTGGGGATGCCGATGCTGTACAGCGCCGCGCCGAGCGCATTGACGCCGCCAACCACAAGAGCTCCCTCGATGGCCGTGATGGCGACCGTGGCCAGATAGCCGAGCACGAAGACCTGTCCAACCACAGGCACGGTGAGAAAGAGGCCGCCGAAAAATAGTCCCCAAAAGCCGCCCCAGAAGGCTCCACGAGCTCCCCAGACCTTGATGCGATCGCCGGCATTATAGAAGCCCATGACTTTCTCATCGGCATGATAGCCCTTGCCGACAACACTGAGATTCTTCATGTCGAAGCCGGTGGCGGCTAGTTTCTTGATGGCAGTCTCAGCGGCCGGATGATCGGCGAAACTCGCAACGATTGTATCGATATCTTTCATGGCAGCTTCCTTGAAATGAGCCGGTATATTTGCGGGAACGCAAGTCGTTAAGGAAACCACTATCAATTCGACATCGTCGGGCGCGGATAGCTTCGGAAACTACTCAATCAACCTGCTTCAAGCGATTGATCCATCCATGATGCCGCTGATATCGCCCCGCGCATGGCGCCAATTTGGATCTTAGTCCCGGTTATTATCCTGGGCTGCCATAACATGTAGCGTTGAAAAACCAAGCTTGGCTCAACCGGTGATGAAGATGATATGCTGGTCGGTTGCTGACGAAAGGCTGCCAGCCTTAAGCCATCCATCGAACCATGCAGGTTGATGGCCTCCAGGACGCGGAGGCGAAAATCTAACGGTCAAAAAAAGCAGACTCCCTTTAGAACCATGCTCGAGTGATGTTGTGCAGCGGAAATGGAGTGATGTTCCGAATTATTCCCGATCTCTGAGTAGATTCCGGCCCTCCCATTCTCACGCTGGAAACAGCATTCTGAGGCTTAGGTCGAGAACATCCATGCGGCTATGAAAATAGGCTTCTCAATAAAGCAAGGAGCCGAAGTTATGGGCCGCGATCGGAGAGGAAGCATGTCCAGCGTCAACGAGATTGATCCCAGCACGCCTTCCGAGGCCTCTCCAAGCTGTCCAAAATGCCACGTCCCCATGACCCTGACCGATGTGACATTGGGGCCGATGGACCGGTACACCCGTACATTCGAGTGTTCCATCTGCAACGGCACAGTCGCTATCCGAGCGCGCGACGTGACTGCAATCGAAGCGGAGCTAGGCGAGGCCCGGGCACGCGTCACCGAACTTGAAGCTGAACTGCCCCCAGAGCTAAGGGAAGTCCGTGCACACGACGTAACATCCAGTTAGTGGAGTGCCGAATGGAAGTGGCAGGTGAGGAGCGGAAGCCTTGGCGGAGGTGATCCAACCGGCACGCTCCCGCGTCAGCGCAAGATAGCTTCGCAGTGGGGTGATCTACCTAAAGCCAGCAGCGCGAGCGAAACGATTCAACGTCCGCCCGGCTCAAAAGAGAAATCCCCAAATGCGTATTGAAAGAAGCACATGAACCTGTTGCACCGACTGGTTACGGCAGAGCCGCTGCTTGCCCTTTTCGCTACCATCGCGCTCGGTTACCTCGTTGGTAAAATCAAGATAAGCAGCTTTGTTCTGGGCGGCATTGCTGGAACACTTCTGGTCGGCGTCGTCGTCGGACAGTTGGGCGTCAATATCGACGGCGGCATCAAGGGCATATTCTTTGCTTTGTTCATATACGCCGTCGGATATCAGGGCGGTCCGCAATTCTTTCACGCATTGAACCGACGATCGCTGAATCAGTTGGCGTCGGCATTTGTGATGTGTTTCGTCGGGTTGCTTTGCGTTCTGGCCGCTGCCTGGATGTTTGGTCTCGACCGGGGTATGGCGGCCGGGCTCGCCGCAGGAGGACTCACGCAATCCGCGATCATCGGCACCGCCGGCGATGCGATCGGCAAACTCGGGCTGTCCCCTGAACTGACAAAGACTATGCAGACCAACGTCGCCGTGGGCTATGCAGTTTGTTACATCTTCGGCTCGCTTGGTCCGATCATTATGATCAGCTGGTTCCTGCCGTTGATCATGAAGTGGAACATCCGCCAGGAAGCGGTAAAGCTCGCGAACCTGTTATCCGGCGGACACGGCGAACTCGATCCGGGTCAATTCAATGCGGCCCAGCAGATCGCCACCCGGATTTATGAAATTGCAAATGGAAGCAAAGCATCCGGCAGAACCGCACTGTCGGTCGACCAGGAGCTCTCCAACGCGTCGGTTGAAGCCATCTATCGCGAAGGCAAAACCCTCGAATTGACAGATAAAACGGTCATTGAGGTCGGAGATCGCGTCGCGATCACGGGCGCTATATGTGTGATGGAGACAGCTTGCAATCTGTTCGGCCGAGAGATAACCGCGGCGAACGGCACTCTGCTCGTGCAGGAAAATCGCGAAATCATCCTTACCAACCGTGCCCTGAATAATCGTGAAGTCGGTGAAATCCGCGAGCATGCGAAGGTTGAGACCCGTCACGGCGTATTCCTGACAGCAGTCAAGCGCATGGGGCTCGAGCTGCCTGTGCTCGACAAGCTTACGCTGAAGCGAGGCGACGAGCTGCATTTCACGGGCAGCCCGGCCGACCTCAACCGGGTACAGTCCAAGATCGGCTATCAGATCACCGCTGCGGCAGTCACCGATTTTATCTTCTTTGGTATCGGAATGCTCATTGGCCTGCTTCTGGGTTTGATCCAGTTCAAGATCTGGGGAATACCGATCTCGATCGGGAGTGGCGGCGGTTGCTTATTGTCGGGCCTGTTTTTCGGCTGGCTGCGGAGTGTCCATCCGAGCTTTGCGGCGTTGCCAATTGGTGCCTCGAACTTTTTGCGCGACTTTGGCCTCGCGGTGTTTGTCGGCATCGTCGGTATCTCCGCGGGCCCGCAAGCGCTAGTCGCCATCGAACAATACGGCCTGACGCTATTTTTCCTTGGCGTCGCCGTGACGCTGATCCCGCAGATCGTCACGTTCTTTTTCTCCTATTACGTGCTGCGTATCCAAAATCCAATCGAAGCATTGGCCTGCGTCGCCGGCGGTCGAAGCGCGAATCCCGCTTTTGCGGCACTGCTCGCCAAGGCCGGTAACGCCACGCCGGTTGTCTCATTCACCGTCACCTACGCCGTCGCCAATGTGTTCCTCACGCTGTGGGGCCCATTGATCATCGGCATCATTACAAAAAACGCTTCTTAGAAACCGATATCGAGGGTATCCCGATGCTAGATCGCAATTTCAAGCAATATGCCAAGCTGAGCCCGTTCGAGCTCAAAGATCAATTGATCGAAAGGGCGTCATCGGACGCGCAGCGGTTGATGCTGAATGCCGGACGAGGTAATCCAAACTTTCTGGCGACCTTGCCGCGCTGGGCGTTCCTGAGCCTGGGTGATTTCGCAATGCGCGAAGCGGAACGCTCCTACTCATATCTCGACAGCGGCTTCGGTGGCTTGCCGGAGCACGATGGCATCGTGCAGCGGTTCGATGCCTACGCGACACATCATCGGCAAGCCGATGGCGTGCGCTTCTTGCGCCTGGCGATCTCCTACGTCAAAGACCAGCTTGGCCTGGACCAGGACGCGTTTCTTTTCGAAATGGTCAGCGCGTTTCTTGGGAGCACTTACCCGACGCCGCCAAGGATGCTCTGCCATACCGAGCAGATCGTAAAGGCGTATCTTACGCAGGAAATGTTCGGCTCGCTGCCTCCAAATGGAGAGTTCTCGGTGTTTGCGACCGAGGGTGGAACCGCCGCGATGACCTATATTTTTCAGAGCCTGCGCGCGAATGGCTTGATCAAGCCGGGCGACAAGATAGCAATAGCAACGCCTATCTTCTCACCCTATCTGGAAATTCCGGTTCTCGACGATTACCAGCTGGAGGTCGTGGATATCAGGATGGACCGGCTTGATGACTGGCAGCTGCCGCAGTCCGAGATCGACAAGCTCCTCGACCCTGCGATCAAGATATTCTGCCTTGTCAACCCGAGTAATCCGCCGTCGTCGAAACTGTCGGACGGCACGCTGGACCAATTGGCTTCGCTAGTCGCCAAGCGCCGTGATCTGTTCATCGTCACCGACGATGTGTACGGGACGTTTGCGGATGATTTCGTCTCGGTATTTGCCAAGTGCCCGTACAATACGCTGTGTGTCTATTCTTTCTCGAAATTCTTTGGCGCCACCGGCTGGCGTCTAGGCGCGATTGCCCTGCATCAGGACAACGTGTTTGATGCTGCGTTGGAGGCCCTTCCGGAAATCCAGAAGCTGCTGCTCGACAAGCGCTATGCTTCGTTGACCACGGCGCCGCGAAAAATGCAATTCATTGACCGATTGGTCGCCGACAGCCGTGCGGTCGCGCTTAACCACACCGCCGGATTGTCCGTGCCGCAACAACTGCAAATGGCGTTGTTCGCGCTAAACGGCTTGATGGATCGCGAGCACCGCTACAAGGATGCCGCCAAGCAGTTGATACGCAAGCGCTACCAGACGCTCTACCGTCACATGGGCGTAGCGGCACTGCGCGATTCCAAGGACGTTAATTACTATTCGCTGATCGACCTGCAGGAGATCGGCGGAACGCTGTATGGACCGGAATTCAAGACATGGTTCATCAAAAGCGACCTTGGCATTAGTTTCCTGTTTCGACTGGCGGATGAAACCGGGGTCGTGTTGCTGCCCGGCAATGGATTTGAGGTCGTCGATACGTCAGCCCGTGTTTCCCTCGCCAACCTCACCGAGATCGAATATGCCGCGATCGGAAAGTTCACTCGGCAGGTCCTCGACGAGTGCCACCAAGACTTCAAGAAAGCCATCGTGTTGCAATGATGCGGCGATGGCGGCATGCAAAGCGTGAGGCAGTAGATCGGATCAAGCGAAGGCGAAGCGGGGGCGAACTTGTATTCAAGGTCGTCACCGTCGCTGGCATGGCTTCGATCCTCCTGCAGATCGAGCCTTCGGCCGCTACCTCGAAGTGCGCTAACCTTACCGGGCTCTCGCTACCGCATACAAAGGTCACGCTCGCTCGATCCTATCGCGCCGGGGAGATGGTATCCGGCATAACCAAGGCTCCAGTGGGCCTTTGCCGCATTGCAGGCACTTCGAAGCCAAGCAACGATTCAAATATCAATTTTGAGGTCTGGATACCAACGAACGGACGCTGGAACGGAAAATACGAACAGATTGGTAATGGCGGCTTTGCCGGCACGATCTGGGTATCTTACATCGCAGCCGCCGTCTCGCGGGGATACGCGGCTGCCGCGACCGACGACGGCACGTCTGGCCCACCGTTGGGCGCCGCAACCTTCATCGGACATCCAGGCGTTTTGAAGGATTTCGGGTACAGGGCTATCAAGTTCACAACAGATAACTCCAAAGCGATCATCAAGCGCTTTACCGGCAAAACGCCCAACCATTCGTATTTCAGCGGTTGCTCCGATGGAGGCCGAGAGGCGCTGATGGAAGCACAGCGATATCCGAACGATTTCGATGGCATTATCGCGGGATCGCCCGCCAACGATTTGGTTGGACTCGGCGCCTCATTTTTGTGGAACATGCAGGCGTTATTAGCTGGGCCGCAGACGCATGGAGTGCCAGACGCTTACGTTCCGACAGACAAGATCACATTGCTTAGCAAACTGGTGATTTCCAAATGTGTTGGAAAAGACGGCGGCGTTTCAACCGATGCATTCCTCAATGACCCTACCATCTGCCGTTTCGACCCAGCGATCGCGCAGTGCGCGGCTGGCCAGAATCCTGATACGTGCGTGACACCGGCACAGGTCGAAGCCGTCGAGAAACTCTATCGGGGCCCCCATAATTCTGAGGGATTGCTCCTTTTCCCAGGTTACGAACCCGGCACGGGATCGAACGCGACAGACTGGCCTGAATGGCTGGTCGGTACTTCGTCGACTTCCCCGGGGAGCCAGTACGCGATGACGACGGCATTCTGGTGCAACGCGGTGCTTGGTAAAGCTACTTGTCCGTTCCTTGACTTCAACAATGAATTCGAGGCTGCCACTCAAACCATTGCCCAGATGGCGAACTCGACCAATCCCGACCTCACTCAATTCAGGCGCCGTGGCGGGAAATTGATTCAGTACGCTGGTTGGGCCGATGCGGCCATCGCACCAGAGAACGGCCTTAACTACTATCGGAAGGTTGAAAGCGTGATGGGAGATGTGCACGATTTCTATCGCGTCTTCATGGCTCCGGGTATGGCACATTGTTACGGGGGGCCGGGTCCCAACTCGTTTGGAAACGGAAGGAGCGATGGGCCTGTCATCGACGCGAAACATGATCTGCTAAAAGCATTGGAGATGTGGGTCGAGCGCGGAGTTGCTCCGAATAAGATCATCGCAACAAAGTATGTCAGTGATGATCCCGCGAAGGGCATCGCATTACAACGACCGCTCTGTCCCTACCCACAAATATCCGGATACAACGAACACGGGCCAACATCGGACCAGTCCAGTTTCGAATGCGTAGCGGCCAAAGGCGATGATGATCCTAGGAACCGCGGTGTTCAAAACGCGTATCGGTAACGCACCGCACGTCTCAGGACGAGTCTCCCTAGCATCAGTTGGGACGAGGATTTGGGGCGCGCCAACATGTTCCAAATTGCATGTTTTTCTCCCGACCTCAAAGCGAACATCAGCCTCGGCTAGATTACGTTGGCTAACTGACGCAACCATGACCTAGATCGGCTATCCTCGATGCCTGACGGCTCTGCTACATCCCACTGGTACCGCCCGAAGCTCGCAACGGTGTTGATCGAGGGCTACAGCTTTGCTTCCTTCCGCAAGGATGTGATGGCGGCGCTCACAGTTGCCGTTGTTGCGCTCCCGCTTTCGATGGCTATCGCGGTGGCTTCCGGTGTTTCGCCGGAACGGGGGCTGTATACCGCCATCATCGGCGGATTTCTGGTGTCCGCGTTGGGAGGCAGCCGGTTTCAGGTCGGGGGACCCGCAGGCGCTTTTATCGTTCTGGTCGCAGCGACCGTAACAAAATTCGGCGTTGACGGCCTGTTGCTCACGGTTTTGCTCTCGGGACTGTTTCTGACGCTGATCGGCCTGTCGCGATTGGGCGCGCTCGTTCGCTACATTCCGCACGCGGTGACGGTGGGCTTCACCTGCGGTATCGCGGTCATTATCGTCGCAAGCCAATTGAAGGATCTTGGCGGTTTGACGCTGGCTGGCGCCGAGCCGGGTCCCTTGTTTCCAAAGCTTGCGGTGCTCAGCCAGGCATTGCCGACCATCAACCCAGCCGCGTTCGCTGTCGGTGCGGGTTCTTCGGCCCTGATCTTTGCGCTGCGGCGCTGGTGGCCCGGCTTGCCCGGAATGCTGATCGCGGTGATATTAGCGTCGGTCGCCGCAGTGCTGCTGCATTTGCCGATCGAAACCATTGGCAGCAATTTCGGAGACGTCCCACATGGTCTGCCGGCGCCGAAATTGCCGCTGGTCACGTTGTCACGGCTGCTGGAGATCCTCCCGGCGGCCTTTTCCTTCACGCTGCTGGGTGGCGTTGAGAGCCTGATCTCGGCCAAGGTTGCCGACGGCATGACCGGGCGCAAGCACCGCTACAATATGGAGTTGGTGGCGCAAGGTATCGCCAACATGGCATCTGCCCTGTTCGGCGGGATCAGCGTGACGGGAACGATTGCGCGTACGGCAACCAATGTCCGCGCCGGGGCCAGCAGCCCGGTCGCCGGAATGCTGCATTCGGTTTTCCTGCTGATTTTCATGTTGGTCGCGGCACCCTTGGCGCGCTTCATCCCGCTTGCAGCCCTCGCCGGCGTCCTCGTTGTCGTGTGCTGGAACATGGCGGAAAAGCGGGAGTTTCTGGACCTGCTTCGCGACTGGCGCACAGCTCTGGTGCTGATTGCTACCTTCGGACTCACGCTTGCGGTGAACCTGACTGCAGGCATCATAGCAGGATGTGCTTTGGCAGCCGTGTTCGCAATCTTTCACCGTGCGATCCCAAAGGAGGGTGACTGACCGATGAAGCAACTTGGTTTGCGCTGAGCCACATATAGCGCGCGGACACCGTGCCTCGTGGTTGCCGGACTAAGCACGACGCGGCGAAGTAGTTGGTAAGAGAATGCGATCCAAGAGCTGCAAGGTCACCGTTGATCTTGGCTGGGCTCCACGCGCCCTCGTTGAGAACGTAAAAGGGCCCGCCAAGTCGATTGGCTGCGGTTGTTCGTTGTCTTTGTAGCAAAGCGATGTATTCGCGAGCCATAGGTGCTGACAAGACAGGCGAGCCCGACGGCAACCTAGTGCTGGCGTCAACGTCGAAAGACGTGTTTCTGCGCAATACAAAAATCGAGACACATTGAGTAGATCGCGAAGATTCTGGTCGATCTCGGCGGCGAGCGGAGCGGGCGCGACGGTCATCGAGGCCAAGGGCGCCAGCCCTTCGGTTTACATCTCGCGGCCTGAGCCGTGGTGAAGGTGATCGAGGCAGCCGCCTCGTCCGTTGCATCCTGGGGCATCGCGCTGGATTCCAGGGGCGACATGTATGTCGGCGAGGTCGGCGTGACCGACTGGAAGACGAATGTTCCGGACGAGGAAATGCCGGCCGTGGTCTGCGCAACGCGTTGCTTACAGAAACTGGAGCGCGTAGTGGACGATTCTCGTTGGAGGTTAGGCTTGATCGCTGGTCGATAGACGGCGGGCATTCGCGTCGGCCTTGCTCGGCTGACGACGAGAGAACTTGCTTCTCATCGGCTTCGAAGCTCCTCGCCCGATTTCAACGCGTTCTCCGAGGGATAGTCCGCCTCGATCAAAAAGAGCTCCGAGCCGCGTTCAGGTCCTATATGTGGGTGCCCGGTCTTTCCGACGTGAACGGCAGGTCAGCTCGCCGCAGGGTCACGATGAGTCCGCTGGCCAGCGCAGAAATTCCGACAGCGATCCACAGCGCGAACTGATAGGTCTGGAATTGATCGTAGATCCTCCCGAAGAGTGTCGGTCCGAACGCCAGGCCGAGTGTGAACGCGACCATGAGAAAGCCGAGTATCCGCCCGAAATATCGGAGTCCGAATGCGCGTGAGGCGATATAGGCGAGTGCGTCGACTTCCGCGCCGAGACCGAAGCCGAGGAATGTGGCCGCAATCATCGCGTTTGCACCGGTGGCATTGGTCAGCAGGAGCACGCTGAATGCGATTGCCGGCGCTAGGAACACGAGCGCGGTCAGATTCGGCGCAAATACCCTGTCGAGCAGCAGCCCGAGCGAGAGGCGGCCGATCATCATGGCCAGACCTACGATCGTCATGACGAAGGAGGCCTGCTGTGGGGACACTCCTCTGTCCGTCAGGATGAGCGGCAGACTGGTGCTGCCGCCTCCGATCGCTATTGAGATCAAGAAAAATGCGGCGAACAGCGTCCAGAACGCGCGTCCTGCCAGCGCCGATCTTACGGACAATCCCGGCGTAGTGTCTTCGTGACCGAGAGTCTTGTCGGTGAGTTGCGGTGGATCACGCAGGAGAGCGAGGGCAGCGAA
Source organism: Bradyrhizobium sp. LTSPM299 (assembly GCF_000938235.1). NCBI lineage: Bacteria > Pseudomonadati > Pseudomonadota > Alphaproteobacteria > Hyphomicrobiales > Nitrobacteraceae > Bradyrhizobium > Bradyrhizobium sp. LTSPM299. Next base: position 37,359 of record NZ_JYMU01000072.1, on the reverse strand, counting down.
TGCGCCTGTTGCAAATACGATGAGCCCCAAGAACGTATATGCGTGACGCCAGCCGAATTGCGTGATGAGCGCAGAACTCAGCGGCGGAAGCAGCGCTGTGCCAAGACCGCTCATGGTCAACATGAGTCCCAATGCCAGGCCTCGCCGCCTGTCGAACCAGCCGGATACGACTTGGGCATATGGCAGCGGCGTTAATGCGAAGCCGCAAGCGTATGCGACCACCAGCAGAAGCGCGAACAGCCCCGGCGTCTGCGAGAACTGACCGAGCAGGAACATGCCGATCGCGAACAGCATCGAAGACAGCAGCGCGATGCGCCGGGTGCCATAAGAATCGACGGCCCAACCGACCAGAGGCAGGGTAAGGGTAATCAGGAGGTTTGCCGGCAGGCTGGCGGCTGCAATCGTGCCCCTGGTCCAGCCTGTGTCGTCGGTGATCGCCTTGGTGAAGATGCCGGCTGTGTAATAGAGAACCGGTCCGAGGTTGATGAACATCAGGAGGCCGGCGCCGAAAACGACACTCCAGGCGCGGTCGAAGCGCGAGGCTGATGCGGGAACCATACGGTTGGATGGCAGCTTTTCGGCCAGGTCCGTCATTGTCCTCCTCCTCCCTTGCATGCCCCGTTCGGGTCTGTTGTTGGTGCGTTCTGACGCTGCTCGCCTGGATCTCAGTGAGCGCGAGGAGAACAGATTGACGGCGACCGAAACTGGAACGAGCCCACCCGGGCAAGAACGTCGGCGGCTTCATGCGTGTCCCGTTGCGACGACGGCTATGGCGCGATGGTCGGCAGGAACCGAGTTGCCGCGCCAGACGACGTGCAGATCGGGTCGAACCAGGACCAGGTCGTAACCGTAGACCTCGCGAGCGGGCTTGCTTTCGACCTGAACGATGTCGAGCTTTGCGCCGAACTCTGCAAATGACTGGCGGAGCTCAGGCAGCGCTTCGTGGTCCCGGCCAATACTGACGAGTGTGAATTCATTGCCGATGCGATCGTGTAGTGCCTGGCCGTCGTCGAGCCAGACGTGAGGCAATCTCGAGCCGGGCCGTGTCGTCGGTTGGTAGCGATCGTCGACCAGCGGAGGCGGGGGCTCATCGTCCGCGCAGATCAAGGGTGAGCCGGCGTAGCTGTAGCCGAGCTCGGTCCCGATCATCTCGTGGCTGAGGCGCTGGCCAAAGGCCGCCAGCCTTGCGACCTCGTTGCGGTTTGCCTCGCCTTCGGGCGTGTCGCTGTCGATCTCGGGACGGCATGCCGCGCGCCACGAGTTGACGCCGGCCGCAGCGCGACCGGAAACGTCACGATTGTGAAGTCCGACCGGGCGACGCTCCGACTCATAGGACGAGAGCAGGTTCGGTCCGCCCCAGCCGGCGAGCGTTCCCGCAAGTTTCCATGACAGGTCGATCGCATCGCCGACACCTGTGTTCGTCCCGAGTCCGCCGGTCGGGATGACGAGGTGAACGGCATCTCCAGCAAGAAACACTCGTCGATCCAAATAGCGCTCGGCGACCAGCAGGTTTTGATGCCACAGGGTGACGTTCAGGACTTCGAAAGGAACATCGATACGAAACATTTCCTGTAGCAGGACTGCCGGGGTGGGACCTTCGATCGAACCCGTATTCGCCATGAAGAGTCTCAGATCATCCTGGACAACGAGCATGCCGAACGGGAAATGATAGTGGCGGCCCGGTCCGAAGGGCAGGCGCGAGAAGAGAGCCTCGCTGCGGAAGAATATCTGGCGTTGTTGCGCGATGCGCCCCCGCCCTTCTAGCTTGACGCCCAATTGCTTGCGGACGGTACTGCTGCCGCCATCGCAGCCGACCATGTATCGCGTTCTGATCCTGCTCGACGTTCCATCCGTAGACTTGACGTCGGCGTCGACACCGGCGGGGTCCTGCGAAAAGCTGATCAATTGGCATCCAAAGCGGACATCCGCCTTCGGCAGGCTTTCGACGACCGATTTCAGCAGCGGCTCGAGTGTGTATTGCGAGATGAGCTGGTAGGGCTCGAGCGGCAACGTGCCGTCATTGCAGCGACGGCCGGCTTCCTGCATGGCAGCGACCGATGGATAGGGAAGCTGAAAAATCTTCTTGCCGCACAAATGCGTTGCGATGAAGACGTCCATCGGAATGTCCCGGAACCGGCTCGCGGCGCGGATTCGATCGGCCAATCCAAGACGACGATAAAACTCCATGGTTCGCGCGTTGCAGCGTTCCATCTTCGGATGTTGCAGGCACGTCTGGTTCCGTTCGATCAGTAGGACCGATACGCCGCGCTTGGCGAGATCGATGGCAAGGGTCTGCCCGACCGGGCCGGCACCCACGACAAGAACGTCGGCATCGAAGGTGCTCGCGTCGTCTCGCATGGCAGCACTCATCAGCTCACATCCTTCTACCGAGCTCGAACCGATCCCAACAAGGCCGCGGCATTCGCCTCGAACGAAACGTCCGTGAGGGCGGAAGCTGCAAATGCTCCCGGTGCAGGCTGGCGTATAGCGAAGGGATAGTCCGAGCCGACGACGAGGCGATCTGATCCCACCTGATCGGCCAGGAAGCGGAGCGAGGCGGGGGCGTAGACGATGGTGTCGTACCAGAATCTCTTCAGCGTTTCCGACGGCGCCTGCGTAATCGCTTTGCTCCAGGGCGCCGCCATCTTCCAGGCAAACTCGATGCGGGGTGCGATCCACGGGAATGCGCCTCCCCCATGGCTCAACAGGATGTTGAGCCGCGGAAACCTCTCGAGCACGCCGCCCGCCAACAACGAGGTCGCCGACAGCGCGGTCTCGAGCGGAAACACGGCTGCCGCCGCGAGCTCCCTGGGCCCACCGATGCGCTCGAGGCCCGCAGGATGCAGCGGATGGACAAAGACAAGAAGACCAAGCTCCTCGGCGCGCGCGTAAAACGGCAGCAGCTTCGGGTCGCCAAGCGGAACGCCGTCGATATGCGTCCCAATTTCCACCCCGCGAAGTCCTTGCTTCTGGATGTCATCGAGCCGTTTGGTTGCAAGCTCGACGTTCTGCATCGGCACCATCCCGATGCCTTGAAACTTGTCCGGGGCGCGAGCGATCATCTTACCGATGTGGTCGTTCATGATCCTGGCAAGATGATCGGCGAGCTCCGCGGGCAGCCAATGGGACAGCAGTTCAGGCATGGGCGAGAGGACCTGAACGTCGGTCCCGTCCGCGGCCATGTCGTGCAATCGCCGCTCGGCGTCCCAGGAGCGTGCATCGATTTCGCGAAATGGCTTGCCGTCGATCATCAGGGCCGCTCGGCCGGCTTCGCGCATCTCCAGTGTCGGCCAGAGACGATGACGTGCGGGCAGGTCGGCCAAGGAAATCGGCACGACGTGCGTATGGATATCGACGACCGCCAAAGTGGAATCCTCCCCAAGATTGGCCACATCTTACTACGCACAATATCGATATAAAATAGAAAATATCATCTTTGTCGATGTTTTATGATACTGCTATGATGGCCGCAGATTCGGAGGGCAGATATATGGCAGACGTTGAGGAGGGCGCCTCGGTCGCCGTCACTAGAACAAGGGCGATCTACGAGCGGATTCGCCGGGAGATCATCCAGGGGGCGTTGCCGCCGGGGGAAAAGCTGCGGATCGAAGTCCTGCGGACCAGATACAATGTCGGCGGTACCCCGCTGCGCGAGGCGCTGAATCGCTTGTCCACCGAAGGGCTTGTCGCCCAGTCCGACCAAAGGGGATTTCGGGTCACGCCGGTCAGTGCCGACGATCTGCTTGAGCTCACGCGAACCCGGTGCTGGATCAACGAAGTTGCTCTGAGGGAATCCATCGCGCGCGGCGGTCAAGACTGGGAAGAGCAGGTTTTGCTGGCGCTTCATCGGTTGTCGCGCGTTCCGGTCGTGGTCGACAACCGCATGAATCCCGAATTCAGCGAATTGCACCGGGTGTTTCATGGCGCCTTGCTGGCCGGCTGCGGCTCGCGCTGGCTGATGGATTTCAATGACCTCCTGTTCGATTGCGCCGAGCGCTATCGGAATTTGCTGGCAGTCATAGGCGCGGTCCGGGATGTGCACGGAGAGCATCGCGCAATCGCCGAGGCTGCGATTGAGCGCAAGACCGCATTGGCCGTCGGGCTGCTCAACGATCATTACGAGAAGACGAGCGGGACGCTGCTCCGGGCGATCGAGGCCGGCGGGCTCACGGGGCGTTGATCGGCGCCAGCGGTGGACCATCCCGATCGGGGCTAGACTTTCGATAAAATGATAATTACGATGGAAATATCGATATTTTGGTCGACGCCTCCAGGGATGGAATGAGCCGATGCGAATTGTGAGGTACTACCGCCAGGGAACGGTCCGGCTGGGTATCCGCGAAGGCAGCGAGGTTGTCGACCTGTCGCACGCCGATCGCGGGCTGCCGGGCGATGTTGCCGATCTGTTGCGAGCTGGTCCCGATGCTCAGGACGCGTTGATCTCCGCAGCCCGATCCAGCAGGATCCGCTTGCCTGTCGCCGATCTGAAGATGCTGCCGCCCGCCTCGAGCTGCGGCAAGATCATCTGTCTGGGCTTGAACTATATCGATCATGCGGCCGAGGGCGGCGCCAAGCCGCCGGACTATCCGATGATCTTTCTCCGCGCGGCCACCTCGCTTGTCGGTCACAACGCGCCAATGATCCGACCGAATTGCTCGGATCAGTTTGACTATGAGGCGGAGCTCGTCGCCTTCATTGGAAAAAAGGGTCGGCACATCTCGCGCGCAGACGCGCTGTCGCATGTCGCGGGATACTCAATCTTCAATGACGGCTCGATCCGGGATTATCAGTGGAAGACGTCCCAGTGGACGGTCGGCAAGAATTTCGACGGCACGGGCGGCTTTGGTCCGGAATTCGTATCGGCCGAAGAGGTGCCTCCCGGCGCGAGCGGATTGAAGATCCAGTCGCGCCTGAACGGACAAGTCATGCAGGATGCGAACACCAAGGACATGGTCTTTGGCGTTGCGGAGACGATCAGCCTGATCTCCGAATGCATGACGCTCGATCCCGGTGACATTCTGGTGATGGGAACGCCGGGCGGAGTCGGTGCTGCGCGCAAGCCGCCCGTGTTCATGAAGCCCGGCGACGTCTGCGAAGTCGATATCGAATCGATCGGCGTGCTTCGGAATCCGATCGAGCAGGAAAGCCGCTAGCCGCTCGACAACTTCTTCCTTGGCATTCCCGGGGCGATGGCCGTGAGCGGAATTTGCGAAGCAGGTGCCTCATAACGGGTTTGCTCCACGCAACTCGACGAAGCAGTCCCAATCACGCGTGCCGATACGGGAGGAAATGAAAATGATCCGCTACAGGAAACTCGGATACGTTGAGCTGAACGTCAGTAACCTGGAGAAATCTCGCAAGTTCTACGAGGACGTCGTTGGTCTCGAGTTCGTGGGTGAGCGATCCGACGGAGCAGTGATGTTTCGGTGCGACGACGAGGATTCACGCTCCGTCATCCTGCACCAGAAGCAACCGGCGGGGTTCAAGAGCGTCGGCTGGCAGCTGGAGGACGGCTCGCAGTTCGAGTTGCTTCATCGCCGGCTTCGCGAGGCCAATGTGCCATATGAAGAGCTTGGCTCCTCGCAGTGCGATCTCCGCCAGGCCACGCGGGTGACTCGCACAATGGAACCGCATTCCCGCGCCGCTCTGGAATTCTTCACCTCCGACCGTCCGCGTCCCAGCAAGCTGTTCGCGACCACCCACACCAAGATCCAGCGTCTTGGCCATGTCGTGTGGTCCGTGCCGCATGAGGACGAATCGATCGCCTTCTTCCGTGACGTGCTGAACTTCCGGGAATCCGACAGCATTGGAGAAATAATGACCTTCATGCGGCCGTTCCCAAGTCCGTTTCATCACGGCATCGGAGTCGGCAAGGGTCCGAGGGGGGTCATTCATCACCTGAACTTCATGGTTTCCGAGATCGACGATATCGGAAAGGCGCAGAACCGCATGAAGAAGCACGATGTGCCGATCGTGTTCGGGCCGGGCCGGCATCCAGCCTCCACCAGCGTGTTCTTCTACTTCCTGGAGCCCGACGGCATGACGCTCGAATACAGCTTCGGCATGGAGGAGTTCACCGAAGTGGATCCGCGCAAGCCGCGCACGCTCCCAATGGCCGCGGAATCGATCGACACCTGGGGCTCGGTCCGGGATCCACGCATGGGACAACTTGGTGACATCGAAGAGACAAAGATCGGAACGCCTGCGTAGCGCCGAGGAGGTCGCCTGACCTCCGGACTGCTTCCAGCCTCGCGAGTGAAGGATGATATACCGAGTTACCGTGAACGGCTTGTCCCACGAGGTCGCGGCGGCGCCGGAGACACCGCTGCTGTACGTGCTGCGGAACGATCTCGGATTGAACGGTCCGAAGTTCGGCTGTGGTCTCGGGCAGTGCGGTGCCTGCGCCGCACTGATCGGCGGCAAGCTCGCGAGAACCTGCTCGATTGCCTTGCGGCATGTCGGAGGCGACCCGATCGTCACGCTCGAGGGACTGGGCACGATGCAGAAGCCGCATCCGCTGCAAAAGGCGTTCATCGAGACGCAGGCCGCGCAGTGCGGTTATTGTTCGAACGGCATGATCATGGCGGCGAAAGCCCTGCTCGACCGCAATCCAAATCCCAGCGATGACGAGATCAAGGACGCGCTCGCCGACCAGCTTTGCCGCTGCGGCACCCACAACCGGATCGTCAGCGCCGTTCGCAAGGCTGCCATGGAGCCGGTGCGATGAGCGTCATGAGGGTTTCCCGCAGGCATGTCACGCAGTCACTTGGCGTGGTGCTCGCGACCTTTGCGCTGCCATCCCCGCACGTGTTTGGCCAGGCGCCGGCAAATGTGCCGTTCAGCCTGCGCAATAATCGCAAGCTGGAAGGTTGGATCCGCCTGGAGGCGGATGAGACGGTGACGGTCTTCACGGGCAAGGCCGAACTCGGGCAGGGGATCCTGACGGCGCTGGCGCAGATCGCGGCGGAGGAGCTCGACGTCGGCTTCGACAAGATCCGCATGATCTCCGCCGACACGTCGCGGGGGCCTGATGAGCAGTATACGTTCGGCAGCCAATCGGTCGAGCAGAGTGGTGGCGCCATTCGTGCGGCAGGTGCCGAGGCGCGCGGCCTGCTGCTTGCCGCGGCGGCGCGTCGGTTTGGCGTTCACACCCAAGAGCTGCAAGTCAAGAATGGCACGATCGTTGCGGACGATGGCCGACGCGCGACCTTTTGGGAGCTCGCGAACGAGAGTGCCGGCCTATTGAAAGGAGATATCGCACTCGCCTCGGCGCCGAAGAAGCCGGGCGACTACGCGATCGTCGGCAAGTCGGTCAACCGGATTGATCTGCCCGGCAAGCTGACGGGAGCGCCGTCCTATGTCCAGGACATGCGGCTGCCCGGAATGGTCTTCGCGCGGGTGGTTCGTCCGCCGCGTTACGGCGCCAGACTTCTCGAATTCGACGAAGCGGCCGCGCGCGCGCTTCCGGGGGTGGTCGCGGTCATCTGCGACGGCAATTTCCTTGCCGTTGCTGCTAGGCGAGAGGAGCAGGCTATTGGCGCTTGCGATGTGCTCGCCGCGAGCGTGCACTGGAGCGATGACGCGGTCGAGCTTCCCGACATGGCCCGCTTGCACATCGAGCTCCAGAAGCTGCGCGCGGAAACCATCGTCGTGGGCACGGCCGGTCAGTCGGAGCCTGTGTCGGGCCAGGCGAGACGAGTTAGCGCCGAGTATTCCCGTGCGTACCTGTCCCACGCAACGATCGGCCCATCCTGTGCGGTCGCGTGGCTGAAGGACGGGCGCATGACGGTGTGGTCGCACACCCAGGGAGCGTTTCCGCTGAGAGGTGACCTGGCCAAAGTGCTGGGCATGCAGACCCTCGACGTCGACGTCGTCCATATGCCTAGCGCCGGATGCTATGGGCACAATGGCGCTGACGACGTCGCGCTGGACGCAGCGCTTGTCGCGCGCGCCGTTCCGGGCGCGCCGGTCAAGCTGCAATGGATGCGGGACGACGAGTTCGCCTGGGCGCCGTTCGGTCCGGCAATGGCGATGAAGGTCGAGGCGGCGCTCGGATCCGACGGCAAGATCGTCGACTGGTCCTACGACGTCTGGAGCAACAGCCATGCGATGCGGCCGGGGCAGGCCGGCGGGGTCAATCTTCTCGCGGCCTGGGACCTGAAAACGCCCTTCGTCAAATCTCCCGCGCCGCACATCCCCCAGCCGTTCGGCGACGGCGACCGCAATGCGGTGCCCTTCTACGAGCTGCCGCGGAAGCAGATCCGCAACCATCTGCTGCTCGATGCGCCAGTGCGCAACGGCTCGTTCCGGACGCTGGGATCGCACGGCAACATCTTCGCCATCGAGTCCTTCATGGACGAACTCGCGCAAGCCGCCGGCAGCGATCCGCTGGCGTTCCGCCTTGCCCATCTCAGAGATCCCCGGGCGCAGGCGGTGCTGCAGGCTGCCACCGACAAGGCGGGGTGGGCGCCGGGCAAAAAGGGCGATGGCCAGCGCGGCCGCGGCCTGGCGTTCTGCCGGTACAAGAGCATCGGGATGTATGCAGCCGTTGTGGTCGACGTCGAGGTCGACCGCAACAGCGGTGTCATCAGGGTCCCCCGCGTGGTGTTGGCTGCCGATATCGGACTCGTCGTCAATCCGGACGGTGCCAAGAACCAGCTCGAAGGCGGCATCGTGCAGGCGGTTAGTCTCACGCTGAAGGAGCAGGTCGCCTTCGACAGGCGTCAGATCACCAGTCGGGACTGGTCAGGCTATCCGGTCATCACGTTTCCCGAAGTTCCACACATCGAAATTGCGCTGATGGAGCGGAGCGATCCGTCGCTCGGGGCCGGCGAAGGTTCGCTGCCGCCGACGTCGGCGGCGCTCGCCAACGCTTTCGCCCATGCGACCGGACGCCGACTCCGCGAACTCCCGATGACACCTGAACGCGTGAAGGCGTCTCTTGCCTGACCGATCTGGGTTCGAAGCGGACGGGTTTTTGGCTTTTAGCGAGTAGGGAAAGGAAGACAGCAATGAAGAACCGCCAGATATGGCTGCGCTCACGCCCGAACGGCATCCCGCAAGCGGCAGATTTTGATCTCCGCGAAGTCGAATTGCCGACTTTGTCGGCTGGCGAATTCCTCGTTCACAACGCTTATCTTTCGGCAGACCCGGCGATGCGCGGATGGATCGCGGACAAGAGCACCTATTGGCCGAGAATAGAGGTGGGTGACACCATGCGGGCATTTGCCGCCGGCGACGTCATTGAATCGCGCAATCCTGCCTATGTTGTCGGCGACAGGGTCATGGGCATATTCGGTTGGCAGGATTACTCCGCGGTCAAGCAGCCCCAAGTGATGCGCAAGGTTCAGGAACCGGATTTGCCGCTGTCGCTGTCTCTGGGGATACTAGGGCTCAACGGGCTCACCGCTTATTTTGGCTTGTTGGACGTTTGCCGGCCGAAGGCGGGAGAAACCGTTGCGGTTTCGACGGCGGCTGGCGGTGTCGGCTCCGCTGTTGGGCAGATCGCGAAGATCAAGGGATGTCGCACGATCGGATTCGCTGGCGGATCCGAGAAGGTTCGACATTGCGTGGAGGAGTTCGGCTACGATCATGCAATTGATTACAAAGCAACGAAGGACCTTGACGCGGCGCTGGCAGAGCGCTGTCCAGACGGGATCGATGCATTCTTCGACAACACGTCGGGCACGATCCACGACGCCGTTCTTCGCCGCATCAATCTGGGCGCGCGCATAGCAATCTGCGGTACGGCTTCCTACGCAAGCTGGGATCCTTGGAATGAAGGGCCGCGTCCGGAGCGACATCTGCTTGTCAAGCGCGCGATCATGCAGGGGTTTCTGACGACTGACTTCGCGGCAAGGTATGAGGAGGCAGTCGCTGCGCTCGCCGGCTGGATTCGAGAAGGACGTCTCAAATATCGGGAGGACGTGCTGGAGGGCATTGAGGCAGCACCGGCATCAATCGCTATGCTTTATGCCGGCGAGAATCGAGGAAAGCTCATCATCAGGCTGTAGGCGAGGAAAGCATGGGCCGACCATGGCAAGTTGTCCGGCGGCGAGATAGCTGACGAATGGTGGGCTTCATCGTTTGCTTGACGGATACGACGCGTAACGACGTACCTCGTTATCCTGTTCGACGGCTTCGAACTTCAGTGCGATCGGGCGCTAGGCCGCCCTCGATGTCAATTATTCGAATCACGGAACAGGGGAATTGGTCTACTCGCGCGGTCGGTCTGTTCGCAGTCCATGATTGCGAAGTCTGGTGAGCCTGCCCGCCAACGAGACAGCCTTTGAGTTCTATCTGCGGGCGATCCAACGTTCGATCTTAGAGCAAGACGCTGAAGCTCCAAGCGCTGCCGGAAAGATTCCGTGTCATGTTCACCGTGAAGATGCCACTATGCCAGCGGTGCCCCGACCCGGGAGCAAACCCACAAAATCGTTGCATCCTCGAGCCCGACCGATATGCATGCGTGTCCCATCGTGCTGTCGAAATAGCAACTATCGCCCTTTTCGAGCTTTAGCGGCAAATACTGATCAGTATGAATCTCGACGGTTCCCGTCAGCACATAGAGAAACTCTTCACCCTGATGCGACTGCAATGCAGGGAATTCCGTGACATCGTGCGCACGTAGACGGGTCAGCAGCGGAATAAACTGCTTTTGCGCGATGTCAGCACATAGCACCTCGTAGTCATATTGCGGTGACGCATGCTGAACCCCTTCGCCGGCACGGGTGACCGTTCGACGACCAGTGGTCATGGAAGTCGACTTTTCACTGAAGAACGTGGCGACATCAACGTTCAACCCGTCCGCCAGCCGCAGGATGTTTTCATAGAGGGCGATTGGCCAGTTTGACATAGTATCTAGCCTGCCGCTTCTCCGTGCCAATGACATATAATACATCTTTTATAGTAAAATCAATAACATACTACTTATGTAGCCGATCGATTACTTTTCCTATTGTCATCGAACGGCGACATATGGTAATGTCGTCGAACGATTACATATGGGAATCTCATGCTTACGCGTACCCCTGCTGACCTGGGCGCCGTCATTCGAGACCGGCGCAAGCACCTCAAGCGCAATCAGGCGAGCTTAGCTAACGAGATCGGCGTCAGCCGCCAATGGCTCATCGAGCTTGAACACGGCCATCCGCGCGCGGAGTTGGGCCTCGTGCTTCGCGTCCTAGATGCCTTGGGTATCAATCTCGATGCGGAAATAGCCCAAGCCAAAGCCCCGCGTTCAGGCACTGTCGACATTAACGCGATCGTGGCGAAGGCGAAGAAGAAGCCATGACCGAACTTGTTACTCTTCTCGACGGGAAGGAAATCGGCCGGGTACATAACGATACCCGCAGTCGCCTGACGTTTATCTATGACGATCAGTGGCGCAACGCCAGCGAGGCATATCCCCTATCGCTCTCCATGCCGATCGCGGCCAAAGAGCACGGTCGTGCCGCGGTCGAAGCCTTCCTCTGGGGCCTATTGCCGGACAATGAACAGGTGCTGGCCCGCTGGGCCGCGAAATTCCAGGTCTCGGCCCGCAACGTTTTTGCGCTCATCTCGCATGTCGGCGAAGATTGCGCGGGCGCTGTCCAATTTGTGACCCCGGAACGCCTCGAGGCCATACGCAATGGCAAGGAGGATAAAGTCGAATGGCTCGACGAATCCGAACTCGCCAAGCGCCTTCAACTATTACGTGAAGATCACGCCGCCTGGCGATTGCCGCGCGACACTGGTCAGTTCAGCCTTGCCGGCGCCCAGCCCAAGACGGCACTACTTCTGCAAAATGATCGTTGGGGCATTCCATCCGGACGCATACCGACGACGCACATTCTGAAGCCGCCGACAGGACATTTTGACGGCCATGCGGAGAATGAGCACATCTGCCTCATGCTCGCACGTAATCTTGGCCTGCCGGCCGCCCAATCAAAGGTCAGGCGATTTAAAGACGAAGTGGCCATCGTCGTCGAACGCTATGACAGGCAGCAGAAAGGCAACGACATCATTCGCGTGCATCAGGAGGATACCTGTCAGGCGCTTGGGATCATGCCGACCAAGAAATATCAGAACGAAGGCGGGCCAAGTGCCGCCGATATCATCGACCTCTTGCGCACCTATTCGACGGATCGCGACACCGATCTCGATACATTCGTCACCGCTCTTGGCTTCAACTGGCTGATCGCGGGCACGGATGCGCATGCCAAAAATTACTCTTTGCTCCTGAGCGGCCCAGACGTCCGGCTTGCACCGCTCTATGATGTTGCGAGCATTCTTCCTTACGAAGAAGTCGATCTGCGCAAGGCTAAACTCGCGATGAAGATCGGGGGCGAGTACAAGGTCGAGCTGATCGGACTGCGCCAATGGCAGAAATTTGCGCGTGACGTGCGAACAAATGCCGATCAGCTCATCGAAGTCCTCATCTCTATGGCCAGGCATCTCCCCGATGAGGTGGCCGCCGCGCGTGCGCTGGCTCGCGAAGAAGGGTTAAATAACACCCTGATCGATCGTTTGGCTAAGCAACTGATTGATCGAGCCCACGAATGCCAACGCGCGCTTGGTGGTACCTAGCCTCCGATAGGAACATGCCTCTCGATCATTACGTTTCACAGGTTCATCTGCGGCAGTTCTATTCCCCAGCTCTTGACGGAAAGCAGATGCACGGCTTTCGCAAGCGCGACGGTCACGTTTTCCCGTGCAGCTCGAAGGATGTTTGCCGCGTGCAGGACGGCAGCACGAACGAATATTTGCTGAACGATCGAGCGATTGAGGAATTCCTGAAACCGGTCGAACCCAACTACAATACCGCAATCGCCAAATTGCGAACCGGTAGACCGAGCCGGGACACCGTCCATGTGATCGCTGGTTTCGCGCCTATGTAACGAGCTGCTCGCCGGCGGCGATGCGGCTGCATGCCGGGCCTTTGAGAAGCACGGTACCGAAGTTTTTGATGATCTTAGCATCCAGTCCAGCATTGTTTCCTCCATCGCTATGACCGCGCGAATCGCGACCTTCTGACGGAGGCCTTTGCGTAGGAGGAGGCGGATGCATCGCTTGCGACCGGAACGAAGAGGAGGAGTGCCTGCACTTGCAGCCATTACCCCGCGAGCCCGCACGAGCGGCAGAAGCCTCGGCGGGCCAGGAGCGGTTGCTTGCACGACTTCAAAGAGATTTAGAGCGGTCTAAATATAAGTCCGCACCGAAGCGGCGATCACCCAAGCAGACGAAGGAGGGGAAATAATTCGGCTCGGGTCCGAAGTGGGACCTGGATTTAGGATTATCTGCAGCCGCAAACTGACGCTCAGCTTGATTCACGTGCGTGGTCTTGGGGGCTGGCGAACATACGCGGTCCGAGCGGCTACAGCCCAGGGAAAGCCCAAGAATGAACGCGAACAAAACTCGAACTTTGTGCAAAATGTGAAGATGAAATCGAAGTAAAATCAATTACTTACGTGTAGAACGATCCGTTCGGGACGCAGGGGTCGCAGGTTCGGCCGATTGCGGTTGCTGCCCCGTTCAAAAAGTCGGGATGGTGGTGCCCGTATGAGTCCTCAAGGACCTCTGGGGACATACCAAGGAACCCAGCCGCTTCCCATAGGCCACGCTGCATCAGCCAGGTCGCTGCGGTGTGGCGTAAGGTGTGCGGGGTGACCCTCCCCGGAAGCTTCGCCAGGCCCACCGCCGATTTGAAGCCCTTCTTCACGGAGGCAACTGGTTTGCCATTGAATTCGAAGAAGCAGGCGGCCAGCCGAGGAGGAACTGGAGCCGGCGTCTGACGCTTTTTGGAGGCACGCTTCCCGATCGGCTTGCGGTAGAATATCCCGCGCTCAAGGTCGACGTAAGACCGACCGGGCTCGGCGTAGGGCGATGCCGCAGCGATCGCGCCCGCCCTCGTCCCGGTGTAGAGACCGATCAAGATAAATCGAGCGATGTGTCGTAACGGTCGGCGTCCCGTACGAATGGGAGCGCCCTTCGAACCAGCGGCATGGATCGTCTGCTTCTCGCGATAGCGCCAACTTTGATCAGCGCGTAATTAAATGTCAACGGAGGCCCTCCGTGGAACATCGCGGCATCAGTTTCTCGGTCGCCGAAATGAGCTTTCCGCACAGTTGGAAATGGACCGTACGAAAGGACAAAACGGTTTCGGTGGGCGTTTGCGCCACGAGACTAGATGCGATCCGTCAGGCTCAAACCTTTATCGACGCAGTCATAGATTGGGCAGCGTAAACTAATGCGAGGCGGGACGCCTGCGCGCACGGCAGCGCTCCAGCCCTTCCGACGTCGACTTCTGAGATAACCAGACATGCGCGGGCGCTTTCCTTACGCCGGTCGCGATTTCCACTTCTGGCCCCGTTTCAGACATGGGGTCGAGGCCTCAGAATGTCCGTTGTCTGGGGTAGATCAGAAGTTATCGGCGGACATCACAAACGATTGACCTAATCCGGTCCTAAGCGGTCGTTCCGGTTGACGGCAAAGCGGTCTTATCATTCGGCAAACGGCGTGGAAGCGCGAAGCGGCGCCATAGCGAGACGCCCAGACATTGCCAAGCGTAACCGCTCGCGTCTCACGCTAGCCAAAATATCCGCCGACCACGAAGACGAAGCTCGGCTGGTATGGTATTTTTAGGTGGGGGAAGCCTTAGAATTAGACCTAGAAACGTCATTGCATGCGTAGAGCGCCCAGGGGCATTGGAGCCTGATATGGCCGACTTTGTTATGCGCAAACTCAATACGCGCGCAGCGGCGCTATAAGCATTGCGTACCACGTCATTGGCGACGGACCAATCGATCTTATGATCGTGCCTGGCGCCATCTCTCATCTGGAGGTTATTCACGAGCTGCCGGGCGTAAGCAGCATGTGCAGCGGCTAGCTCGCTTCGCTCGGATCATAAGTTTTGACAAGCGTGGCGTAGGCCTGTCCGACCGCGTACTGGGGGAGCCATCGTTAGAAGAGCGCGTAGACGACGTTCGTGCGGTGCTGGATGCGGTGGGGTGCCGCAAGACGGTGTTGCTGGGTTTCTCAGAAGGCTGTCCCATGAGCCTTCTGTTTTCCGCGACTTATCCGGATCGTGTTTCTCACCTGGTTCTAGTGGGCGGGTTCATTCGAGCCGATTACTCTGTCCCCGAAGCTCAGTTTGTGGCGATTGCTGACAAGATAGTCGCCGGGTGGGGTTCCGGGCAGATGATGAAGCGCGTCGTCGGGATAACGGAGGGTTCAAAGGAGCAGCTCGCAGCGCTCAGCAAGTTCGAGCGGATGAGTTGCAGCCCCGGCGCGTTCAAAGCGGTCATGGTGATGAATCGACGCATAAACGTCGAACCGATTGTGCAAAGTGTGCGGGTGCCAACTCTTCTACTGCACAGCAAGATCGACGCTGTCGTTCCCGTATCCGAGGGACGGAAGCTGGCGGATGCGATTGTCGGAGCAAAGTACATTGAGTATGAGGATCTTCCGCACGGTCTCCTCCTTACGCCGCGAAGAGGTGATCAGCGACATTGAAGAGTTTGTCACGGGGCACCGCCCTGACGCTTCGATTGACGTTGATCGTGTACTGGCGACCGTGCTGTTTACCGACATAGTCAACTCAACGACAACCGCGATCGAGCTTGGAGATCGCCGTTGGCGCGACCTTCTTGACGCTCATGATCGCTTGGCAGCTCAAGTCGTCGAGAAGCATCGAGGAAAGTTGGTGAAAAGCACCGGCGACGGAATTTTGGCAGTGTTCGATGGCCCCGGACGCGGGGTTCGTTGTGCTTTGGCGCTCGGTGAAGTCGCGCGGCAGATCGGCCTGACCTTGCGTGCAGGGCTGCACACGGGCGAGGTCGAGATGCGTGGCACTGACATAGGTGGAATAGCGGTTCACGTCGCCGCCCGGATTATGGGGCGGTCGGGTGCAAACGAGGTATTTGTGTCGCGCGTTGTTACCGACTTGGTTGCAGGTGCCGGACTAAGGTTTACGGACCGCGGTTCGTTCGACCTGAAGGGATTGCCAGGATCGTGGGATTTGTTCTCGGCCAATAGCTCAAATACCTCGTATGTTTGCTTCTGGCCCAATCGCGTCAGTTGGCGCAGTGCAGCGACATGTCCGAAGTTGAGGGTAGACCAGAAGTATCTGGCCGACTGCAAAAACGACGCGATTGACCGAACAGAGGCATCGACCGAGGTCGCCAGACCTACTATGATCGCATATCGTCAAAGGGCTCTCGGGTTGGGAAAGCAGGTGAGCGGCAGTCGGGTCGAGCGACGACTGGTAGCTGTGCTGGCGGCGGACGTGGCCGGCTACAGCCGACTTATGGGGTTGGACGAGGTCGGCACCCTTGAAGCCCTGAAGTCCCACCGGCGCGATATCGTTGATCCGGCGATCAAAGCGCACTATGGGCGCATCGTCAAAACCACGGGCGACGGAATGCTGGTTGAGTTCGCCAGCGCCGTTGACGCTGTCACATGTGCGGTTTCGGTCCAGGAAAGGATGGCAGAGCGAAACGCCGCCAGTTCCGGTCCTCATATTGCTTTCCGTATCGGCATCAATATTGGTGACATCATCATCGAGGGTGACGACATATTTGGCGATGGCGTCAACATCGCTGCGCGCATCGAAGGCGAATGCAAACCTGGCGGCGTCAGCCTTTCGGCAAGTGCCTTCGAGCAGGTAAGAGGCAAGACAGAGTTTTCTTTTGAAGACCTCGGAGAGAAATCACTTAAGAACATCGACCGACCGGTTCGCATCTACGCTACGCATTCGCTCAAAGCGCCAGCGAGCGCAGTTGCTGCAAGTCAGATTGCCCAACCTAAGGCGGCTCCTCCCATTCTCGAGAGGCCTTCGATCGCCGTCTTGCCATTTCAGAACATGTCTGGCGATCCCGACCAGGAGTATTTCGCGGATGGGATAGTTGAAGATATCATTACGGGTCTTTCTCACTTCAAATCGCTGTTCGTCATCGCCCGAAATTCTTCGTTCACCTATAAGGGAAAGGCAGTCGACATAAAGCAAGTAGGTCGCGAACTCGGTGTTCGATACGTTCTCGAGGGCAGCGTCAGAAAGGGAAGCGGAAGAGTGCGCATCACGGGGCAGTTGATCGACGCCACCAACGGCGCTCACCTTTGGGCTGACAAGTTTGATGGTGCAGTGGCAGATGTTTTCGAGTTGCAGGATGAAATCACCGAGAAGGTCGTTTCGTCGATTGCTCCCGCACTTGAAGTCGCCGAAATCGAGCGGGCCGGCCACCAGCCAGCGGCACTTCATAGCTATGACCTATTTTTGAAAGGTATGGCTTTCTACTATCGAAGGACGGGTCCGGATTTTATGCAGGCCTACGCCATCTTTAAACAAGCGTTGGAGATTGATCCGAGCTATGCCGCCGCGCATGCGATGTTGGCCTTCAGTGGCTTAGCCTTTCAGGCGTTCACCGGGGTAAAACTGTCCGTGGATCGATTACAGGAAGCCCTCGAAAGTGCGGAGGCGGCAAGAAAGCTGGACGAAGCTGATGCATTCGTTCAAGCCGCCGCAGGGCATGTTCTCGTCTATCTTGGGCATAAATACGATCTCGGTCTTTCACTGGTCGACCGCGCGGTAAAGCTTAACCCGAACCTCGCCCCGGCATGGTACAGTCGGGGGGCAGTGACGCTGATGTGCGATCAGCCGGAGGAGGCAATCAGGAGCTTCAATCATGTGATGCGACTGAGCCCTCGCGATCCCTTGTTGGTTCGAGTCTGGTACATGACAAGTTGGGCATATTTTTCGCAGAATGACTATGCGAATGGACTTCGTGTCGCCGATCAGGCGCTGCAGAGGGCACCTGATGTTCATTCGCTGGCAGCTTTCACCGCCAACGCAATTCGAGATGAGAAGCCGCTTGAAGCGAGGCAGGCAGCTCAGCGTCTACTCGAATTTCAACCGGACTTCCGAGCATCCCACGCACACTATCTGTTTCCGATTAGATCACTCCTTGTCCGGGAAGGCATCCAGAGCGCGCTTCGGGACGCCGGCATCCCCGACTAATTGATGGCCTATGACAGTCCGCTGTAGGCCCATCACGTCAGTTAGTGCGTTGCAACGACATGTCCTGAGTCGGGGATAGACCGGAAGTCACCGGCTGAGGCGCAAACCGACGCGATTGACCCTTACCGGACATGGTGAGCTTCCTAAAGCCATAGCTATTGCTCATACTGGAGGTTGCCAAGGGCATGGATGAACGCTTTTGGTTTTGCGTTTCCGCCGCTCCTATTCACTGACGGCGCTGCTTCCGTATCGATTCTTGGTTCTTACGCGTGCATCCTGATCGCTATCGTTACAGCAAAGTTCATAATGGAGGCATTGATGAAACGTCGCGACTTTCTGGCGCGAACTGCAGTTGGCGCTTCCGCGAGTCTCCTTCTGGGAAACGTTCGGTCCGACGGTTATCGTTTCATCGGTTCAGCCCTTGCCGCTGGCGAGGGAGATCGGCAGAAAGTTACCCTTGAGCAGAAGTTCGCCGAATTTGCACTTTCTATCAAGTATGAAGACTTGCCTGCGGAAGTTATCACAGCGGCCAAGCGGGTACTTCTTGACACGCTCGGATGCGCATTCGGCTCGGTAGGAAGCGAGCCCGCAGATATAGCAGAGACGACAACTCGCAAGACCTTTGGAAATGGCAATACAGCCACCGTGATCGGCTATCCACGACCCGCTACCGCAGAAGGCGCACTGTTCGTCAACGGCGTCCTCGTCCGCTCCCTCGACCTGAACGATACCTATATCGGCACCGAGCCACTTCACCCGAGCGAGGTGCTTCCGACGGCCATTGCGCTTTGCGAGGAGAATGGACGAAGCGGCCGTGATCTCATTGAGGCGATGGTCGCCGGCTATGAGGCCAGCATGCGCGTCAATGATGCGATCTCCTTCATCGAGCGTGGTTTCCATCCCTTGTGTGCGGCCGCTTACGGTATCCCTCTGATTGCGGGCAAGGTCTGGGGACTTCCGAAGGAAGCCATCGCCAACGCGGTCGGAATTTCGGGCGCCCGTGGCTTCACAAGCTTTGTCGTCAATAGTGGCGCGATCAGCATGATGAAAGCCATGGGACTTGCCGCCACTGCCGCTGACGGCGTTTTCGCAACACGACTCGCCGCGCAGGGTTTTACCGGCCCGTCTGGGACGCTGGAATGGCTGGCTTCGAAAATGAAACCCGTCAAGGAAGGGTTTGCCGTTGACCTCGAGCTTGCGCCGTACCGGCTGCCCCGGGTGGCCTTCAAACGTTTTCCCATTCAGATCGAGTTGCAGGCCGTGGCAGAGGCAGGCACATCGCTTTCTGGGAAGGTCAGGGATCGTGCACAGATCGTCCAGGCGATCACGGTGGAGACTTATCCCAGCATAATCGAGCGCGTCGCGGACCCCGCGAAATTCAAGCCGCAGACAAAAGGTACCGCCGATCACAGTCTTCCGGTCTGCCTTACCATGGCGCTTCTCGACGGCGATGTGACGGTGGCCCAATTCGAGAAAGACCGCTGGCGGGCTCAGGACGTAATGGCCCTGGTAGAAAAGACGTCGGTGAAGCCCGGGGAGGCACTTATTGCCAAACTTCCCAAGGGGCGTGGCGCAAGCGTCGAGATAGTATTCGCAGATGGTCAGACCTTGCGCGAGACCGTGGAAGTTCCCGAAGGAGGCGCGGAGCGTCCGCTTTCGCGGTCGTCACTCGAACGCAAGTTCATAAGCCTCGCGGTCCCCGTGGTTGGCAAGGCCGGCGCGGAGCGCGTCATGTCGCTCGTCGACCGTCTCGAAGAGTTAAAGGATGTCCGGGAATTGACCCAGGCCCTCCGTGGAAGTGGAAAGCAAAATCCGGTGTGAACCTTTGGATAGCGGCGATGCCGATGTCGGTGTTGGCCCGTTTGAGACAATGCCGACGAACCCGGAGAATGTCTGTTTATAGGGATATACCGGAAGTCCTAGGCCGCCGGCCAAAAAAGGCGCTTTTTGACCCGAACTATAACTCGGGCACTCCGGCTAAGCGCATCCCCTCGTAGAACAGCTCGCGTTTGGCGAGGTAGGTCGGATTGTTGCCTTTGGCGTTGATGCGATAGCGACGAATAGTGAAGCCATGGTCAAGAGCCAATCCGGCCTCGGCAATGGAGCGCGCCTCTTGCAGGTCCCCCACCAGCGCAAGCGCGGCCGCGAACTGAAAATGAGAAAGAGCGTGATTTCGATTGGCCTCGAGGCTGCGGCGAAACCAATCGATTGCCTCGCGCTCTGCATTGGTTGTCAACTTGCCCATCCCGACAAACATGTACCAAAGGAAGGCGCGCGTATCCCGTGGGGATAGCCGCAGAGCCTCATGAACATGTCCCTCGACTTCCTCGCCACGCCCGATCTGATATTTCCCGAGTCCGATGAACCCATGTGCATCGGCCAAATTCCAATCCAGCAGCAACGCCCGCCGGCATTCAGCGATACCTATGGAAGCGCGGTCGGTCTGAAGTTGAATTGCACCTAGCAGCATGTGGGCTCTCGGATGGTTGGGCGCCTGAAACAATACCTTGTTCAAGGCGGTCTCCGCGATTTCAAAGTGAGCCGAGGAATTGTCCGTCAGGAAAGCTGAGCCCACCGACACATCGATCTGGGCTGCGGCGACGGCTGCTTCGACATTATCGGGGTCAAGAGCAATCGCACGCGCGAAGAAATCTCTCGCTTGTGCCATGAATGTCGGTGTCACTCCTTTGTTCAAGAAGGCTCTACCCTGAAAGTACAAATCCATGAAGCCGGGACGCAATGACCGTTCGGCGCGTCGTGCTTCGGCTTTCACCAGTTCGGCATTCAAGGTGTTGGCAAGCCGAGACACGATCTCATCCTGCAAGTCGAACAAGTCCGCTGCCGGCTTGTCGAAGCGCTCCGCCCAGACATGGGTCGCGGTCTCGGTGTCGATCAGCTGAACGTTCAAGCGAAACCGGTCGCCGCCGCGCTGTATCGATCCTTCCAGCACGTACCGTACGTTCAGCTCGCGGCCGATCTGCCTGACGTCCGCGGCTTTGCCCTTGAAGGTGAACGCGGTGTTGCGCGCAATGACGAACGAGCCGGCAATGCGCGACAGGTCCGTGGTGAGGCTTTCGGTCACACCATCGACGAAATAGTCCTGTTCGGGATCGCCGCTCAGATTTGCGAACGGTAGAACGACGATCGACAAATGCGGCATCGCGGATGAACCCGACAACGCGCCGATGTGCGGGGGTGTCGAGGGAGCAATGTCGGACCGCAACGTAGCATCGGTCGGCTCTCCATTCACGGCCAGCATGTAGCCGCGGCGCGGCAAGGTTCTCAGAGCCGTCCGGCAGACCGTTCCCAAGGCCCGCCTGATGTCGCCAATAGCCTGGACGAGAGAGTCTTCTGTGACCTCACAGTCCGACCAGACATGGTCCAGGATCTCGTCCTTGCCAACCAGCCGTCCGGCCCGTGTCGCAAGCAGTTGAAGCACCAGCCAGGCGCGTGGGCGCAACGGGACGACGTTGCCGCCTTCGTCGAGCAACAATTCGCGGGTTAGATCCACCGTCCGGTTGCCGACAATGATCGAATGCTGCTTGACCAATGACGCCTCGTAGCGACGCTTTCGGAAAATTTCGGGAAGGTTTCGGGACGCAGCGCGGATTGTACAGCATCATCCTGTGGCCGGGATAGCAAAATAGTCCCGTGAGGTGATACGTCAAGCGAGACACAGGAGGCTGCTTCCATGATCCGTACCGTGATCCTTGCTGCGCTAAGTCTCTCGGTCGTCGGTCTTGCGCCGGTTGCAGGGGCGGACAAGAGATATGGCCCCGGCGCCACTGACACGGAGATCAAGATTGGACAGACGGTCCCGTATAGCGGGCCGATCTCTTCGCTGAGCCGTTTCGGGCGAATTGAGACGGCCTATTTCAGGATGATCAACGCGGCCGGCGGTATCAACGGTCGCCGGGTGACGCTCGTATCGCTCGACGACGCGTTTGCGCCGCCGAAGGCGGTGGAGCAGACGCGGAGGCTTGTTGAAGGCGAAGGTGTGCTCGCAATCGTCGGCTCGATTGGGACGCCGACCAACCTTGCCGTGGCGAAATATCTCAACAGCAAGCAGGTTCCGCAGATTCTCATTCTGGCCAGCACCCCGAAACTCAACGACCCGGACAATCTTCCATGGACGACCACGTTCATGATGCCGCAGCCCGTCGAGACCCGGATCTACGCTGAATATCTGCTGCGGACCAAGCCTGATGCGAAAATCGCCGTCATTTATCAAAATGACGATCTCGGAAAGGGCAATCTGGAGGGCTTCAAGGCAGCACTGGGATCAAGCGCTTCGATGATCGTGAGCGAGGCTGCTTATGACATCACGGATCCAACGATCGATTCACAAATTCTGGCGCTCAAGGCCTCTGGCGCCGATACGCTGTTTCACGCGTCCAATGCGCGATTTGCAGCACAGGCCATCCGCAAGGCGCACGAGCTTGGGTGGAAAGTTCAGCATGTCCTGCTGTCCGGTGTGAGCGGCATTTCGGCTGTGCTGACTCCGGCGGGGCTTTCTGCATCGACCGGGGCGGTCACGTCGTTCTGGCTGAAGTCGCCGGAGGATCCGGTGTGGGATGCCGATGAGGGCATGAAGGCGTATAGCGCCTTCATGAAGGAGTGGGCGCCAAACGAGTCCCTCGATGACGCCGTCTTCCCGTACGCGACCGCTCAGATCATCGTTGAGGTTTTGAGGAAGTGCGGCGACGATCTCTCTCGCGAAAATCTGATCAAGCAGGCGACGAACGTAAGCGAATTTCAGTTGTCGATGTTCCTGCCTGGCGTGACGATCAACATCACTCCCCACCAACGGATTGGATGGCGAAAAGCCCGGATGGCGCGCTTTGACGGCACCAGATGGGTACTGCTCGATGATGTCATCGGCGACTGACAACAGCCTTACTCAACTCGGGTCGACGGTCGGACAATTGCCATGAATGACGGCTTGAACGTTGCGATCATTGGTGCGGGAATTGGTGGCCTTGCCGCGGCGCTCGCATTGCGCGCGCGGGGCATGCAGGTGACGGTCTTCGAGGATGCGGAGTCTCCGCGCGAAGCCGGCGCTGGAATATCCATTCCTCCAAACGCAGCGACCCTGCTAAAACGCACCGGACTTCGCGGCACGATCGAGAAGATCACCACAACAAGCCAGGGACTGACGCTACGGACATCACGCGGGGAGCTCGTTTCGGGACCACCAGCCTCTTCCACGATGCAGAGCTATCAAATTCACCGCCTCGACCTCCTCAATATGCTTCTCGATGTGATGAGGGAGGCGGTCAGGTTTGGGCACCGATGTATTTCCGTCAATGAAAAGAATATTGGAGCGCGACTGACTTTTGCCAATGGCGCTATTTGCAATGCGGATGTCGTCATAGGCGCAGATGGCATCCATTCCATTGTACAGCGCGAGATAGGCCTGACCTCGAGCCCGACCAGCGAAGGCATCGTGGCCTATAGAGGCCTCGTGCACTCGTCGCGTCTCAGTAGGGCCACAGAACTGCGCGGCTTGAACATGTGGATGGGAGATGGACGTAGCTTTATTTGTTTCCCGGTTTCCCAAGGGCGCTTGATCAACGTTGTCGCGTTTGTACCAAGCTCCCGTGACATGGAGGAGACTTGGTTCGGACCGGGCGACGTCGAGGCGCTCGCAGGCGAGTACAAGGGCTGGGATGCTCCCGTCCCAGACATCATCGCAGCGCTGGATCAAACCTTTCGTTGGGGCATCTATGATCGGCCCCCGTTACCATATTGGTCCAAAGGGTGCGTAACCCTTCTTGGTGACGCCGCTCATCCGATGGTCCCGCATTTTGGCCAAGGTGCCGGGCAAGCCATTGAGGACGGCTTTGCGCTTGCCGTTTTACTTGAGCGGGCGAGGCGTGACGAGATTCCGTCCAGACTGGAGACCTACCAGAATCTGAGATTGGAGCGTACCAGCCGCGTTCAAGTCGCCTCTCGGTTGGCCGGTAGGTTCTATCGATCCGCCAGCGAAAGTGCTTCTGAACGCGCTGAGAAATTGGGAGAATGGATGTCGGCGGCGGCATGGATATTTCCATACGATGCCGAGAAAGCTGCGGCGGCATTGCTGAACAGCGCGTCCTGATCATAAGTCCGCTTTTGGCCCTTCTGAGACATGCCGAACGGCCGTGACGATGTCCGCTTCCGAATGAAGACCGGAAGTGCCAACCCGCCGATGCGAGGTCTCAGTTTGACCCGAAGGCGACATTCGAAAAAGCCGCCACGATTGAACCGTGGCGGCGATATTTCCTTGAGGCGATCGAAGTTCCATTAAGGCCAAGCGATCGATAATCGTTAGCTGATTGTTAGCGCCGATAGCTGGTCGGTGTCGTAGCGGCTTCTCAATTCCGAGATGACCTTGGCGTCCGGAGGGCCACCGCGTGCGGCCACTTTCGCAAGCTCTTCGAAATAATGTTCGTGACCGGGCGGCGATACGGTCATGAGCATCCGTGCCGGCTTGTCGCTGGCGTTGCCGATGTTGTGAGGCACGCCCGGCGGAATGAACAGGTACGTTCCGGGTCCGGCGCGGACCAGTTGGCCGCCGACATGCCACTCGCACTCGCCCTCCAGCACGTAGAAGGTTTCTTCCTGGACCCGATGAACGTGGAGGCCGGTGAAAAAGCCGGGTGGCAGCGTCCAATCGAACATAGACGTGTGCTTCGTGTCCTCTCCGGTCACGAGGAACGCCATCGGCTGGCCGGCCAAGGTGACTTCCTTGCCTTCACCCGGCATTCGAATAACTGCTTTTGCGCTCATTATGCTCCTCCGGGGTTTGTCGATTCGTCGTGCGAAGCAACCGCTGCAACATGATCTGCCGCTCCCCGAAAGGTCGTGAATCCCTTCCGAAAATGTTGCAAAATGTTCCGAATGGTACCCATTCAGCCAATGGCGACGATCCACAGATTCGGCCCGTTCCGCCTCGACGCGGGGGCCGAAATACTCTTTCGCGGTGACGAACCGATCGTGCTCAGCCAACGCGCGGTTGCGCTGCTTCGGCTGCTTCTGGAGCGGGCTGGACAACCTGTTTCCAAGGACGCACTGATCGAGGCGGCGTGGCCGGGACTTGCGATCGAGGACAGCAATCTGACGGTTCAGGTCGCAGCCTTGCGCCGGGTCTTTGAGGGAGTGGCCGGAGGTGCGAGCTGGATAGAAACGTTGCCGCGCCGTGGCTACCGTTATGTCGGGCCGTTGGTCGCGACGGGCAATCCATCTGCCGAGGCAAACCCGCAGACGTCACCGGCGCTTGCGTTGCCCGACAAGCCATCCGTCGCGGTGCTTCCGTTTTCAAATTTGAGCGGCGACCCCGAGCAAGAGTATTTCGCCGACGGCATGGTCGAAGACATCATCGCTGGATTGTCACGCATCAAATGGCTGTTCGTGGTCGCGCGCAATTCGAGCTTTACCTACAAAGAAAAGACTGTAGACGTGAAACGCGTGGGTCGCGAGCTCGGGGTACGCTACCTGCTCGAAGGAAGCCTGCGTAAGGACGGCAATCGTCTTCGCGTCTCCGCACAGATGATAGAAGCCGAGACCGGAGGCCATTTGTGGGCCGAGCGATATGACCGTCCGCTCGGTGACATTTTCACGCTTCAGGACGAGATCGCGCTATCGGTCGTCGGCGCGATCGAACCGAGCCTGCGTCGGGCCGAAGTCGATCGCGTCACGCGCAAGCGGCCGGAAAGCCTCGATGCCTATGATCTTGTCTTGCGGGCGCAGCCCGACGTCTATTCCGGGATGCCGGAGCGTGCGACAAAGGCGCTGGTGCTTTTGGAACGCGCACTCGCGTTCGACCCCACCTATGCGCTGGCGCACGCGTTTGCAGCGATGTGCCATCATAATCTGTTTCTGCGCGCCGGACTGCATGAAGAAAGCAAGGCAGCCTCGATGCGCCATGCTCAGGCTGCCATCGCGCATGGCCAGGACGATGCGCTCGCCTTGACTTTCGCGGGATTTTCCATCGGAATGGACGGGCACGATCAAGCCGCCGCATTCGTCGCATTCGAGGCGGCGCTCGCCGTCAGTCCCTCATCGGCCCTTACCTATATCCTTGGCAGCGTCATTCTCGCGTGGACCGGACACGCCGAGCGCGCGATCGAATGGGGCGAGCGGGGGATGCGCCTAAGCCCGTTCGATCCCTGGGCCTTTGCCGCTTTCCACTCGTTGACCCTGGGGCATTTCCATTGTGGCCGCTACGAGGAGGCGGCCAACGCCGCCCGCAAGGCCATCCAATTCAATCCGGGCCACAGCATTTCCTACATGCTGCTTGCTGCGCCGCTCGCGAAGCTCGGGCGGCGCGAAGAAGCCAAGGCCGCTGCGGCGCGGGTTTTGGAATTGCAACCCTCATTCCGATACAGCCGGCAATTTTCAGGCGTGGATTGCGCGCCGGCGCTTGCCGCCTCTCTGAGCGAGGCGCTCCGCGCCACCGGGCTGCCGGAATAACGTTGCAATTTGTTTTGTCTGCCCGCCCAGACTAGACGGATGTCTAATGAATAACGATGCTGTTTGCTGCGGTGCGTAAGTCCGGAAGTGGCACTTTTCGGAAATAGCGCGATGTCCGGTTTAGTCGTAATGCGCACCAAAGCGGACGTCGGCCAAGCAATGCTTCTAACGAAACAGGGCAGGATAGTAGCTCAACAGAGGCATATAAATCCGTTGCACAAGATAGTTCTGCTGACTGCGAAAGTTACTAGGGCTTTGCGGATGGCCATCCGAAAATCCAAGTCAGAATTGGAAAAGGGGTCAAGAACTGTAAGAGAAAAGCGACAACCAGAATCATAGCCCCGTAAAACAATACCCCGCGCACCACCCGATGCCCAAGGGGAGGGTACGGTGGCTTATCATCGGCGGGCCACGCGTATGCCTCTTCCCATTCTCGCTGAGAAATGTCGGCCGGCCTAATTCTCTCAAGTGGAATCCAGGCGCGATACGCGCCGATGCCACGCTCCCGCGCAATAGCACTTCTCAGATACAGCAAATTATGCCGGCCGACAAAATCAACCACAGCGATGATCAGGAGGCGTGCAAGGAACAGAATAAAGGAACCGGTGAGGTAGACATAAGCGATCATGAAGCCCGATATCAGCCATGACTTGGTGAAGGATTTTACGGTAAAAACTGCTGAGCACAATTGCACCGTAGCATCGACCAGTTTGTCGAGGCCGTTAAAGATTTGGCCGAAGATCGATCTATCATCGGCAGCTTGCAGCCACAGAATTACGCCAACGACAATCGCGAACTGCAATAGGGGAAATCTGACCACACTTCGTATTGGAGCCAAAATCAGTTTAATCATCGCGTGGGTGCTCCTGGCAGATCTGCCCGGCAACTTTGTTGCACTTCAGGCTGCAACACTCAATCAAGGTAAAAAGCCCGGCGTCAACGCTCTGAGAGATTGGAGCAGTGACCCGCCACTGCGAATGGCGTATTATCTCCAGGTGAAATTGGCCCCGGGAGAGCGAAAAGTGGGCCACCAAATTACCGCATGTCTCATTTTGGCTATTCTCGCAACCTCTGACGTTCAGACCACCGCTTCAGCGGACGAATTGGCTAAGTTCAATAGTGTGCCTTTCATCATGGGACAAATCCAGCAGCGCCAAAGTGCGCGAGCGCCGCGGAGCGCCGGCGAACGGGCCAGACGCGTCTATTGATGGTTACCTTCGAAACCTGAGGGATGCGGGCCTTTTCCTGCCGTTGTGTATCTCCACGCGAAAAATACCGCACTCGGATGTCCGAGCCCTTGACCGGCTGGGGGTATGTCTCGCTGGTGGTCGATAGCTTTGCTAGCCGTGGCATCAAGCAAACCTGTGATCAACTAGATGCCTGCCCGGCAGGGGGATGCACTAGACGCACTGAGTTATCTTTCGAAACTCCCCTTCGTTGATCCGAAGCGAATTGCGGTTGTGGGGGCGTCGGCCGGCGGCATCGTCGCTCTGGAGTTAGCTTCGACCCACGACGTCAATGTTTTCGCGGTTTCGGATGAAGTGAACTTCAAGGCAGCCGTGGAAATACATAAGGAGCAACAACATGAAGCAACACATTCCCGCGGAATTTTCCACTAGGTACGAGCGGAGTCCCTTTGTGATCATGGGCAACGCGATGCTGCCCCGAGATCCTGATGAAGACGAAGAGGACGAGGAGGATGAAGAGGATGAAGAGGATGAAGACCACGCCGATGAACCCCCGGTCGTGCGCGAGCCGGACGAAGACTAGACTAGCCTGCCATGATTTGGGATGCGAAAGACGTAGCGCTGATCAAAAAGCTCTGGGCCGTTCGTCCATGGTGATCGTGCTCATGGTCGCGTGAGGGTTAGGGTGACCTCCGAAGTCAATCGCACGCTGGTAGTCAAGGCCCGCCGACTTCCGTGTGTGACTCATAGCCGACGTAATGCACGAGGTACGCTCACTGTTTCGGATCGGCCCGCGCTTCCAGGCCACGGAGCTGTGTCGCGACAGTCAAATCGCCGATCTTCCTGCCCATTTCCTTTCCGACTTCTGTCGAGAAGCGGTAGTGGAAGCCGGCATAGATTCGTGAATTTGCGACCTCGTCGCTATAGTCCTGGAGCCGCGTCCATTTGCGGGTCACGCCTGGCGCAGAAGGGCTGGTCATCGAGAACTCCCCGAACTCTTCACCGACGATGTGCCGGAGAACCGTAGAAACCGAAGCGGACACGATGCAGTGGGCGCACGGATATTCGGGATGCAGGGGCGTCTCACCGAGTGGCAACCAAGACGGTTCGCGTGGCGTCGCTGGGTTCTGCGTAATGTCCGCATTACGTATGGCCGTCATTGGTCGCCAGAAGTTGTATTGGTACTTCGCATCGAAGACCGCAACGATTGCATCGTTCGCAGCGATCTCGGCAAGGGCGAAGAGACGAGCGCAGTCAACCACGTCCATTGTTTTTGCCAATGCCGCTTGCCTTACGATTGCATTGAAGCTGGGGGGTCCTACCACGAACCAGAACCGCCCTATCACCGTCTGCTCTGGCGTTCGGATGGTGCTGCTGCGAGCGCCGATCGCGCGAATTTCGTTGACGTCTCTGCTCCAGGTCTCTGAATCGAGCGCGGGTGGCGGCGCTGGACGGAATTGCGAGCCCGACGTCATGACCCAGGGGGTCGTCGCTCCAGCCGTCGTGGCGATCGGCACCACGGTTGGCACGTAGACGCCCGCTGTCGTATAGGGCCGATACGTTTCTTGAGCGTCACTGCCGTCGCCCGCCCGCAAGGCGATCACCCCGGCAGCGGCCGTCTTGCCAAGTTCAATTCCGTTCGCCCTTCCTTCCGTATCCGGGATACCGGAAAGCGAAGCCATCAGTGCTGTATCTAGGGTATCTTTTTGGTCGGGATAGATTATGAGAAGAATGTTGTAAGCCGCCGCCGCCGCCGCGGCTTCCCTGGAGGTGGAACGGTCCGCAACGAGATCCAGCTTGTATGGAGCGTATCGTCTTTCAATCGCGTTGACTGCCTCGAACATGGCAACATGCAGCATCGACATCGTGCGAGCCTGCGGCGCAGGTAGAAGCTTCTTGTCGGCGGCAATCGCATCAGCTTTCGCGTTCCAGTCCATAATCACATCAGCGCGCGCCGCGCCGACGCAAGCTACAAGAGCAACAATGACCAATAGTGGAGATTTGATTTTCGAAAGCGTCTTCATTTTCATGCTCCTCGCTTGTCAACAGAGAGTGAGACCTTGCCTGTGCAAGGACCGTGCAGAAACGAAGAAGTGCCAGACAATTCTAGGATTACAGCGCATGGGCTGCTGTGAACCATTTTACAATGTGCGCCGCTTCGATTGCAACAAAGTGCGGAGCTTGATCCAGCAGATGAGTAAGGCTGACTGCCATACCTGCCTCAGAGTTTGATGCGAGTGGCGGCGAAATAAGCGCCTTGCAGCAGGGAACACCGTCCTCGTCGAAAGACAAAAAGATCATATCTCGCGCCATCCACCAGAAGGGCAAAATCTGATCCTTGTAATGCCACCGAATGGTCTTCAGACAAGCTCTGCATGGTCTGCTTTTGGGCTCGTAGCTGAAGGTCCACCGGACCGTCGTGACTTCAGCTTGTTGGGGTAGAGCGGAAGTCGCCCAGTTTGGTCGCCATAGGGAGCTTGGGCAGTCGCGGTTGTGGAAGCTAAGACGTTAGCAACCGAACAGGGGTAAAATCATCCGGAAATATGGGCCGGGTGTCCGATTTGCCCGCTTTATCTATCATTGCATCAATCAACGCGATGGTTTGATGGTCCGTTCTCTGGGGTAGATCGGACTATCGCAGCTTAGGGGCCGACCGACGCAATTGATCCGGACCTAACACGGCTCTTTTCCCAACCGCGCATTTGAACCTAAATCAAAGTTGAGCGACTCAATGAGTATTCTGCGTCTGAGCGCGCACGACCCCTTCCGCAAAGCACAGCTTCGAACGGGAGTGTTCCGCGATGGAATTAGTTGCAGCATGCTTGCGGGCGCGTCTCCCATCGCCCTTGGTTGAACCTCGGCAATGGCCCAGCAGAGCACCGGTGTCCCAAGTCCGCCCGAAGCCACCAACACCGGCAACCAAGGTCCGCCGCGCGATCCGCAATTTCGGCGGGGTAATCCAGGATAACGCCCCGAACTCGAAAGCCTAGTGGGCGCCGCACGGATGCTAGCGGGTCTGATTTGCGTGCAACAACAACGAAACGCACTCAAAAGGAGGCTGCAATGCGTGAACCAAATCCTGAAAAATTGAACGCGCTTGTCGGAAAGCTGGTCGGCGACCTCGGCATCTCGCTTGGCGGCGCAAGCATACTGCTCGGTGATCGCCTCGGGCTCTACAAGGCGATGGCGGATGGTGTAGTGGTCACTCCCTCCGAGCTTGCCAAGAAGACCGATCTGCACGAGCGTTATGTGCGCGAATGGCTGTCCGGGCAGGCCGCCTCTGGATATATCGACTACCACCCCGAAAAAAATGCGTTCTCGCTCTCGGCCGAGCAAGCCATGGCGTTCGCCGAAGAGGGGTCGCCAGCTTTCTTTGCCGGTGCATTCGATGTCGTGCAGTCCACCTATCTCGACGAACCCAAAGTCGCGGAAGCGTTTCGAACTGGAAAAGGCGTCGGTTGGCACGAGCATTCGAAGTGTCTTTTCTCGGGCACCGAACGCTTCTTCAGGCCGGGTTATAACGCCAATCTAGTTTCGAACTGGATTCCGACGCTCGAAGGCGTCGAAGCGAAACTGAAAGCTGGCGCCAGGGTGGCCGATGTCGGATGCGGCCACGGCGCCTCTACGATTGTGATGGCGCAGGCCTACCCCAATTCAGAGTTCTTCGGGTTCGATTACCACAAACCGTCGATTGAACGTGCGAAGGTCCTGGCGCAGGAAGCGGGGGTTGGAGACCGCATCACCTTCGCGCAGGGCAGCGCCAAGGATTTTCCGGCGAAAGACTATGATCTGGTGGCGTTCTTCGATTGTCTGCATGACATGGGCGACCCCGTGGGTGCAGGCAAGCATGTCAAGGAAACGCTGGCCAAGGACGGGTCGTGGATGATCGTTGAGCCGTTTGCTCATGACAATCTGAAGGACAATCTGAACCCGGTCGGATGCATCTTCTATCACGCCTCGACATTCATTTGTACGCCGGCATCACTCTCTCAGGAAGTGGGCTTGGGGCTCGGTGCCCAGGCGGGTGAAAGCAGACTACGTCAGGTCGCGACTGAAGCTGGCTTCAGGCGCTTCCGCCGCGCGACCGAGACTCCGTTCAACATGATCTTTGAAGTGCGTTCTTGACCGATCAGATCAACGGACCACATCAGCGCGGATACTGCAGGAAATGCGGCTCCCAGAGCCCTGCATTCACATCGGATGATGTGGTCCCATCACGTTTGAGACATGCCGACAGGCTCAGGGAATGTCCGTTCTGTGGGGTCGACTGGAAACGATCGGCCGACTCTCAAACGGCGCCACGGACCCAAACGGGAAGTCGCCTCTAGCCCGAAGGCAGCCCGGCGTGCTTTGATGGGTCGGGTTGAACTTCCGAGGTTAGGACAGTTCCTTGGCGCCCGAGCGAGTGGAAAGGCGACTGGCAGCGGTGCTGGCGGCGGATGTCGCCGGCTACAGCCGGTTAATGGGAATCGACGAGGAAGGCACGCTGGCAAGGCTTAAGGCGGCCAGAAGCACCGTAGTTGACCCCGCGATAGCTTCCCATCGAGGCCGCATCGTCAAGACTACAGGCGACGGCATGTTGGTCGAATTCGCCAGCGCCGTTGATGCGGTGCGCAGCTCTGTGGAGGTTCAGAGCAGGATGGCGGAGCAGAATGCCTCCTCATCGCAAGAGCAGCGGATCGAATTTCGCATCGGCATTCACGTTGGCGACATCATCATCGACGACAACGACATATTCGGCGACGGCGTCAACATCGCTGCCCGACTGGAGAATATTGCTGATCCGGGCGGCATATGCCTGTCTGACGACGCCTACCGGCAAATCCGGGGAAAGGTCGACACGGCCTTCGAAGATATGGGCCGGCAGACCCTCAAAAATATAATTGAACCGATACGCGCTTGGCGGATGAAAATCGGCACCGAAGTTTCGGTTGCGCATTCAACCTCTACCGAACCGCATCATGTCCGCCCGTTATCGGGAAAGCCCTCTATCGCGGTGCTGCCATTTCAGAATATGAGCGGCGACCGCGAGCAGGAGTATTTCGTAGATGGGATCGCGGAAGACGTCCTCACGACCCTATCAAAGATTCAAGAGTTGATGGTGATAGCTCGCAATTCGAGCTTCGCGTTCAAAGGGCAGAACAGGGACATTCGCGAAATCGGCCAGATTTTGGGTGCTCGTTATCTGCTGGAAGGAAGCGTCCGAAAAGTAGGCAATCGCATAAGGTTGACGGCGCAGTTGATTGATAGTCGAGACGGCGGTCATCTGTGGGCGGATCGCTTCGACGGGAATCTGGACGACGTGTTCGATCTCCAAGACCGAATTACGCAAGAGATTGTTGAAGCGCTTGAAGTTCAGTTGACAGTCGGCGAACGCGCAAGGATATGGCGAAAACGCTCAGGCAGTCCACTGGCTTATGAGCATGTTCTGAAAGGGCGCGCCCTATACGTTAATTTCGCAAGGCACACCCATTCACAAGCCCAGAATCTTTTTGAACGGGCGCTGGAGATCAATCCCGCCTTTATGCCGGCGCTCTACTTGTTGGGTCTTACTCTGACCGACCAGGCGCGATTCGGTTGGAAGAAAGACGAAACTGAAGCGTATCAAGCCGCACTAGACTGCGCGGACCGAGCCCTCGCTGCCGACCCTAGTTTCGGCGAAGCATACCTGGTCATCGGCTATGTTCGCACTTTTCAACGTCGCCATGATGAGGCCGTGACAGCGGGAGAAATGTCGATCAACCTCACTCCAAGCAGCTCTGACGCCCATCACATGGCAGGCATGTACCACGGCTATGCCGGCAATTTTCGGAAAGCGGTCATCTATGAGGAACACGCGCAGCGTCTGAGTCCCATTGAGCGCAATGAATCCATGGTGGACGAAGCGCGCGCGAGATTTCATCTCGGAGATTTCGCGACGGCACGCGACATTGCCTCCCGCGTCCTGAAGGAGCGGCCACTCTGGTTGACCGCGCAATCAACACTCATAGCGGCGCTCTGGAATCTCGGCCAGAAAGATGAAGCACACATTATTTCAAGGGAATTGCTGGCGGGCCATCCTAGTTTTACCTTGGCCCGCTGGGCCAGGCTGCTTCCGTATCGCCGACAAAGCGACCTAGACGCATTGATCAACCCGCTACGCTTGGCGGGGCTTCCAGAGTGAAAACACACCGTCCGCGCGAGGTGCCGCAGCGAGGATGACCTGGAGGATTTAGAGGACGAACCGCGCGGCGTTTTGGCAGACTGCCGCCGCCGGCGCGCGATTTCTTTGCCGCGGCGCGGCTCAGACTCGATTGTAAGAGACGCGGCATTGTCCGACTTGACGTTAGACCGGAGGCCGTTGCGGCAACATTTTTGCCGGGCCGGCTGCGCAAATCTAAATCGGAAATGGTGGAACGCGACGGCGATCTAGTGGTCTACGCGGACAAGGGGAATGAGAAGCCGTTCGAGCGGGTCCAGGAGTTCCTAGCGATTGGACGAGTAAGGACACTGCAAGTGGCGGCGGGTGCTTTCCGATCAGAACCAGCTACAGAATTCAATCAGGCAGACGGCGGGTAACGATCCAATCGTTCGCAATCGGGGAAAGTTGCAAACTGATAAGGAAATGAGAAAAAGCTTTATCAGTCAGGCCGCACCCGCTGCCTGCCTAGGTGCGAATTAGCAGAATTGAGTGTGAGGCCGATCAACTCGTTGATAGCGCGAGGACGGCTTGGTGGAAGGCCGCTACAGCGAAAATTGCTGTGATGGCCCGTCGTTAGCGTCTATCTTTCTCCACCAGAGACTTCGCAGACGGCTTATGACGTAGTCCAGCCCTCTAACTTCAGCGCTGGAGGATTTTGACGAGAACCGAATGCGGCCTCGCCGCCTTGCCCAAATGCGTGAATCGACGGCGTCAATGGTCAGTGCCGACATTTCCGCAGGGATCAGCAGCCCCGGCAGATCGAGTTTATCATTTTGTCGACCTGCGCATCTTCACGGTCGATGGCGGGATTGGTGCCAAGTAGTGGTCCTTTCATAGGACGGCCTCTGCCCCGATGAAAGCGCTGTGCCCGATGAGTTGGTGCCGGGCGTGGCGGGGCTAGTGCCGAAGGCGCCGCCCGTCATCGACATGCCTGTCGTGGACATGCCCATCATCGACATATGTGACGATCCCACGCCGTGCCCTCCCATGCCGCCGCGAGCAAATGCCGCGGTGGGGGATACGCCAACACCAAGGGCGATGCAAAGAACAGAGACTATTTTCATGCCGAGACTCCGTCGTTAGCGCCATCTGGCGCGCGGCTCTGAAGGAAATTCGATTGCGCCAGCCCTCGACACTGCCGCGGCCGTGATCATCCCGTGGTTGGTGCTGCCCTGCGAACCGTTAGCCGGGCGCAGGTTGTTGAGGATGCCAGCCACACCGACGACGGCGACGATCGCGGTTACGATCACGGGCATCAAGTCCCTGCGAACGTGGATTTTCATGTTGCGCCAAACTCGTTTCTCGAAGTGCATGAACGTAACGTAGATTCGCAATCCGCTGGAACCAACTAAATTGAGGTTTAGTCTGCGTGTTCTGCGGTGCTCATTGGCTTCAAGCGAAATTGACTGATCGTGAAGGCTGCTACGAGTTGGCGCCGCGCCTCCAGTGCGCGGCCTCGCGATAGGCGCCCGATATGGCAGGGCCGGGGCTTTCGTCATGGCTGTTCGCCAGGTGGGCTTAAAAGCTAATTTAGTGGCCGGCCCGTGGATCGTCGTTATTCTCTGATTACGGCAGGAGAGTAACTCGATGATCCGATTTCGAGTGCTGCGAACATTCAGTTTTGACGACGAAGAGAGACGAGCCTCTCGCAAACGAGGAACCGAACGATGAAGATGAACTGCTTTCTGGCAGCACTGCTACTCGTACCCTCACTAGCTAGGCCGGCCAAGGTCCAAGCGCGAACGCACGAAGGCCAGGCGCGAGCGCGCGAGAGCAGAATCTCGCTTCAGGCATTCGCAACCGTGGGGCGCGAGGTCGCGGCTCCGCCTTGGAGCGCTGCATGTATGACCGACCACGGCCCAAGCTAATGCGACGAGCCTATGTGGGTCTACGGGAGCCCCGACTATGTCGCGCAGTTCAAGAATGCGTTCTGACATGGACGGGGAATTGTGAGCGGCTCATCTGTGGGATGTTATGATGCAAGTCGGAGACATCCTGCGCAGGAAAACCGTCATGCGGGCAATACGGTTCAGACCTTCGGCGATCCATCCGTTCTTGAGTTGGTAGAGGTCGTGGTCCCAGCCATCGCCGAGACAATGGCGCTGGCGCGAGTGATGGTAGCCTCTGTCAATCCGAGCAGCGTGTGCGCAAGGTGATGACGCCGAAGAACGGCCTTGCCGACTGGGAAGTCACGATCGGCCTCGCCAAGGCGATGAGTTTTGAGATGCACTACAACCATCCGTCCGAGATCATGGACGAGATCGCGGCGCTGACGCCGACGTTTACCGGCGTTTCCTACGCCAAGCTCGACGAACTCGGTTCAGTGCAGTGGCCCTGCAACGAGAAGGCGCCGGAAGGCACGCCGATCATGCATATCGGCGGCTTCGTCCGCGGCAAGGGTAAGTTCATCATCACCGAATATATCGCGACCGACGAGCGCACCGGTCCGCGCTTCCCGTTGCTGCTCACCACCGGCCGGATCCTCAGCCAGTACAATGTCGGCGCGCAGACCCGCCGCACCGAGAACGTGGTCTGGCACGCCGAGGACCGGCTGGAGATCCATCCGCACGATGCCGAGCAGCGCGGCGTGCGCGATGGCGACTGGGTGCGGCTGAAGAGCCGCGCCGGCGAAACCACGCTGCGCGCCCTGCTCACCGACCGCGTTGCACCGGGTGTGGTCTACACCACCTTCCACCACCCGGACACGCAGGCCAACGTCATCACGACCGAGTTCTCCGACTGGGCAACCAATTGTCCGGAGTACAAGGTCACCGCGGTGCAGATCTCACCGTCGAACGGTCCATCCGACTGGCAGAAGGCCTATGACGAGCAGGCCCGCCACTCCCGGCGCATCGCGCCGGTGGTGGAGGCCGCGGAGTAGCGATGCGCGATCCCGTCCACAAGGCAAACCGGAAGGTCTGGCGCAACGGCGCGTTCAGCGAGGGTGCGCGCCTGATCCCGGAGGAGACCGCGCTGGCGCTGACCTACAATGGCGGCACCTATGCCGTCATGATGGGTACGCCCGAGGACCTCGCCGATTTTGCCACAGGCTTCAGCCTGAGTGAGGGCATCGTGCAATCGGCCGACGAGATCGAGACGCTCGACATCGTTGAGCTCGATGACGGCATCGAGCTCAGGATGTGGCTCACACCGGAGAAGGCCACGCTGATCGCCCAGCGCCGGCGCAATATCGCCGGCCCGACCGGCTGCGGTCTCTGCGGCATCGACTCCATCACCGAAGCTATCCGGCCGGCCGCGATCGTGCCCGCGGGCCGGTCGTTCTCGCCGCGCGAGATCATGACCGCGGTGGCGGCCGTCGCCCCGCTGCAGGAAATCAATCACCAGACCCGCGCGGTGCATGCCGCGGCATTCTGGACGCCTGGGCGCGGCATCGTGGCGCTGCGCGAGGATGTCGGACGTCACAATGCGCTCGACAAGCTCGCCGGCGCGCTGGCGCGCGACAAGGTCGTGACCAACGAGGGCATGGTGGTGCTGACCAGCCGCGTGTCGGTCGAAATGGTGCAGAAGACCGCGGCGATCGGCGC